>CAMYCP010000001.1 GCA_947254385.1 uncultured Filifactor sp.
TCGATTTTACTTTTTTTATTATTTTTAATTATTTTTGAAAAATTCGTCTACGCCGTCAGCTATTCCTTTTACTATTTTGTTTTGATATTCGTCGGTTGCCATAAGGGCGTCTTCTTTTGGGTTACTCATGTAGCCCATTTCAACTATACTCACCGGAACATTACACCAGTTGATGCCGCTCATGGTGTCCGTTTCCCACACTCGTTCTTTTTTGCATGATGTGGCGGATACCAGATTGTCAAGTATAGAAGTTGACAATGCTTTACTTTTTTTATACATGGAGGCATTGTAAGGGTTGTTTTGCGTTTGACATATCGTCATCGCTCCGTGAAGTGATTTGTCGTCCATTCCGTTGGCATGAATTCTTAAAAAGGCGTCCGCTTTCGCATCGTTTGCAATTTTTGCACGTTCGATGTTGCTTATATTAACATCGTTTGAGGTACGTGTCATAATTACGTTGTATCCCCTGTTTGTGAGTTCTTTTTGAAGTTTTAAGGATACCATGAGTGTAAGTTCATATTCGTTAAGTTTGCTTGTAGGTCCGTATGTTCCGCTTGATACCTTGGGTTTCATTTTTTTAGAGCCCGGGCCTATGGGTTCTTTTTCATTGTTGCCTTTTTTTTGATGTCCGGGATCGATTGCGATTGTAAGGTTGTTGTTTTTAATTTCCGCCTTGGCGGTATTTTTATTGTTGTTTTTAATTTCCGTCTTGGCGGTATTTTTATTGTTGTTTTTTATTTCACTTTTCTTTAAAACCCAATCGGATTTTACGTATCTTGTCTTTGAGTCTACCCATACGCTCCACCAACCGTCCTTTTTTTCTATTCCGTTAAGTTCTTCTCCGGAATTTACCGTCGCATAAATTATTGCATCTTCCGACGGTTTTTCACGTATGTTGACTTTATCTTGCGTTATCAGAGGAAATGTTACGGTAGGTTCAAGTTCCACTTTTTCGTTTGTTTCACTGAATAAATCTTCGGTTTCAATTTTTTCAGCAAAGCGCAGGGCGGTTTCGGCAAATTTTTTACTGCTCGTATTTTCCGCCGATTTTACGGGTGCGGCGCTCGCCACGGGTTGTCTTATTTTTTTAAATGTAGTAAATGATATTAAAATTAAAAACACTAAAAAAATAAGCATGATATATTTTATTATTTTCATCTATATCCCTGTTCTTTTTCATATTGTATTATCAAATCTCTATTTGCCGCTTCGTACGCATTGAACATAGTTTTTTCGTTGAAATCTTCCGGATCGATTAACGGAGTATACCATTCAAACTGCATAAAGTAGTTCATTAGGCTTTCATCTTTAAATTTTCTGCCGTAACGTGCGTACAGTTCATTTAGAGCGATACGGCACTGTTCTTTTGTAAAGCCTCTAAGTTCGGATTTGTCGATGTAGCGACTGTCACTGCCGTATAACATAAATTCTGAGCTGTTTATTACATTGTAGGAGTTTTGAGGTGTGACTAAAGGTTGAGGCGCGGCTTTTGCATTTTCCTCCATAACGCTTGAAGCTAATTTGTATAGCGCATATGAATCCGCATATGCTAAATTTATCCACTGAACAAGTTTAGTGTCGCTTTCATTGTTCATGTCGTCGTGGTTTATCGCTTCACTTTCTCCCTTTCCGGACGGATATTCCCTAAAGCGGACAGGGTCACCGTCATCAAAATAGAGTTTGGCGGAGTTGTCACCGACGTAGTAGGCGTATACGAGATTACCTTCTTTATAGTAAAAGGAACGGTCATATTTGCCGCCGGTATTATTTTTGTTTACGCTTATAATTTTTAATTCATCTCCCGAATAGTAGGCGCTGCCTGCACCGGGCAATGTAATTTTGTTCAATGTGCCGTCTATTACGCCACTTGACAAGACATCGGTATATTTGGTGATTTTTTCGACCGTACTGTCCACGAGAGAAAGAGAAACTGCAACAGGCATATCGGATGCAGGAGTTTTCGGTTTTTCCGTCGGGTCTTCTTTTTTGACATCAGTTTTAGGTTCGGTTGTTTTCGATTTTTCGGCTGTTTCTTTTTTGGGAAATATGTCTATTATGCCTAAGTGATTGAGTGCAAATACCGAACCTGCGCATATACATAAAACTACAATTATTGAAACTATTATAAGAGGCGCTTTGGATTTTTGTCCGGTTGCTCTTTGGGGTTTATTTCTTGTGTGTTTGTTTTGGTGTACGGGGGTTTCGACATCTACCGGTTTATATATTTTTTCTTTAGGATTTGTATATGTATTCGATGGAAATGTGCCTTGTGTGGATGTACCGGCAGAGAACACCCCGCTTTGCATATTGTCACCCTTTGCAGGAAAGTTATTGTTTTGAGTTTTTTCCGTATTTATAGATGTTTCGTTATAAGGCGATTTGAATGTGCCTTGTGTAGATGTACCGGCAGAGAACACCCCGCTTCTAATATTGTCGCCCTTTGCAGGGAATGTATTGTTTTGTATACTTGATGTAAATGTTTTGCTTTGCAAATCGGATGTATCGGTAGAGTTTATCTTTGCACCGCAATATTTACAAAATTTCATTCCGGCGCTGATTTCATTGCCGCAATTTGAACATTTCATAATTTATCACCTACAAGTTTAATTCACTTTAAAAATTAACAGTAAAAAATTTGAGGACACCTCCAAAAATTCAAGCATGATAAAATATGACAACTTTGGTATTAAGAATGCAGATTTTAGAGGTGTCTATGGTTTTGTATCCGTCGTATTTAAGATTTTTTAAAACAATAAATCTTAGGGCATCTCTAAAAATTAATAAAATTTGATACATTGTAAAATCAATATTTTAACTTTTGAAAATGAAGTTTTTAGAGGTTCTTCCTATTTAATTTTTGTTCCACATTCAGAACAGAATAATGTATCGGAATCCATTTTTGCTCCGCAATTCGGGCATACATTGATTTTTACTTCGGATGCGTTGTATTCTCCTGTAATTGCGGGGGTATCCGTTTGCATATCGGTTTCAGAGGTTTTATTTGAAACAATCGCCGGACTTTCTTCAGTTACGGGTGCAGTCTTATCTAATGATGGTATCGTACAAGTTGTTTCAATTTTTTGAGCGGAGATTTCGATTTCTTTCGTGTCCGAATTTTCTGCCCGTGTTTCATTTATGATGTTGCAGGTTTCAGCAGGGTTTTCATTTATGATGTCGCAGGTTTCAGTGGGGTTTTCATTTATGATGTCGCAGGTTTCGGCAGGGTTTTCATTTATGATTTCACAATTTTCCGCCCGTGTTTCTGTTACAACATCACAAGTTTCAAATTCCTGTTCGTTATTTACCGGGGTACCGCATTTTATGCAAAATTTCATTTCATCTTTTAATGCGGCTCCGCAGTTAGCACACGTTTTTTCAGGTTTTGTTTCTTCAGTTTTTAAAACTTCGGGGAGTTTTGTGCCGCATTTTGCACAAAAAACACTACCTTTAGGAATTTCAGCGCCACATTTTTCGCATACGGCTATTCCTTTTATATCTTGGATTTGTTTTTTCAAGTCTTTTATTTTTTCTTCAGACTTGTTTACTTCATCGAGCAAAGCATCAATATCGGTATTTATTCCGGTGATATTTTCTTTTATGAAGATTTCACCGATTTTTAAGCCGTTATTTTTAATAAGACGTGTTTCGTTTGCAATCATTGAATTGAGTTTGGATATTTCCGCCATTTCCTTTGTTTTTTCCGCCGTTTTATTTGTAACATCGGAAATTTTATTTCCTAAATCTTCAAAAAAGCCCATAATTACCTCCTTAAAATTTATTAAAAAATCATAATACTTGCCGAAAGACATTTTTTACCTCCGAAATTTTAAAAAACTTTTATCCGCCACACGAAACTACAAAATCATAGCGTGTATTTTTTTCTCCAAATAGAGAAATTTGAAAACTTCTGTCGTCCAGCCGCTTGATACTCATTTTTTCAACTCCGAGCGCAATTTCATAAAAGCGTTCCGTGCCGTGCATTATACGAGAAGTTGAGTATCTGTAGTCGATGTTTTTGTTGTCGTAAAAGTTTATGCTTTTTTTAGGTGTGTCCGGGCGTATCCGTATGTAGGCACGTCCGTCCGAATATACGGGGCGTATTTTGGAATATCCCGCAGGGGCGTAGCTTATTTTATTGTCACGTATTTTTTTAAGCTCTATGCATAAGATATCCGTATCCTGCATATTTATATCCGTTATGTTGCCGGATATGTCGCATATATTTCCGACATCGTAAGCTGAATCGAATAAAGTTTTTATTCTTAAGGCGGCACTTTCAAGGTCGGATGTTGAAAGTGTAGTTTTTCGAGAATTTTCCGAGATTTTGCCGCTTGCTATGAAAAATCTTCTCATATTTACCCACAATATGAGCGACAGTAATATCGCAACTATTACTTCGAGCAACAAGAAGCCTTTATTTTTCTTCAAAAAAATGTATCCTTCCGCTAACCGGTACAATGGTAAGTTTATAATCTATACGTCTTACGCCGGAATAAAAAGTGAGCGCACGCTCTTCATCTTCCCTTGAAATATTGCGAATGTTTATTTTTATGTTGACGGGTGATGAAATTTCTCTCTTATCTTTGTTAAACAGTTTAACTTTAGGAGATGCCGTACCCGAGGCGTATGTTTTGTTTTCTCCGCCGAAAAGTTCATATTGCCATTTTCCGTCTTTAAAGAAAAGTTTTAGCCTTATATTTTCTATACCCGACATGGAAAGCTTTATACCATAATTTCCGGCTTGCTCCACTTCGGTTAAAAAATTTTTTTCTTCCTGCCTTGCATTTATTTCAAATGCCGAATATATCCCGCCAATCGTTGTTATTAAAGCTAAAACTACGATTATTTCAATGAGTGTAAATCCTCTACGCATATCATACCTTTTTGACTTTGAAATATTATAATGTATGTAACTCGATTTTTGCCGTGTTATAAGCCATATACCAAATTTTCATCGTTCAGTACAATTTCCTCTCCCGACAATATTTTATCATATTCTTCCTGTGTGATGACAGGACAAAAGCATATGAGACGGATATTTATATTGTATTTACCTTTTCTGTCACTGATTATGTATGAGATTATCGACGCTAAACGATATTGTTCGGTTACGTCTTTGCTATACCTGTAATATACAAGTTTCGGCGTTTCGTAAGTTTGGGGAGTAAAGGAGTTTTCATAAATTTCAAATTCTCCTGAAGAGTATTTACGAAAAAAGTCACTGTTATATGAAATGATTGAATTTCCTAAGATTTGTAGTGCTACACGTTCGTTAAGATCATGAATATCTATTGCAGGATTTTGTGCAATTTCAGCTTTAAACATATTGTAAGAAGCGTCACATATGGATTTTTTCAAATATGTTTCAGCTATGACTTTAAAGTTGTTTCGTTCAATTTCAGTTTTTATTATCCTTTTGTCGATACTTGGGTTATATGATGACGTTTTCAGTTTTAAGAGATTTAACACCATGGTAAATACTACAATACAACTTACAAGCACGATTAATAATATAGTCCCTTTTTGTTTCAAACTTACCTCTCTCTTAAAATAACATAAGTTTCAGTTTTTCCTGAGTTGTTTTTGACATAAAAAGTGTATTTCGATACGGGAGAAGAGTTTATATAAACCGTATCTGAAGTTGCGTCGGACGGTATTTTACTATTTATTTCAGTTTCCAAAAAGAGCATTTTTTCAGCATAATCTTTATCTTTTATTTTGCGGGAGTGAATATATTGAAACATATTTGTTATCGTACTTACAAAAAGAGAAAAAATCAATATTGAAAATAATACTTCAATTAGTAAAAAACCTTTTAATTTGTAGGTTTTCATAAATTTAATTCCTTTAAAGCGATATATTTTTTATCTTTGTTAAAAAATTTAGATAGTGTTCAACTTGTATTTCAATTTAGATTTTAGTTATACTACATAAAATTATACTTTATTCCTTGTTTGTTTTCAACGTAAAAAAACAGGCGAAATACACGCCTGTTTCTTTTTTTTATTTCCAGTAATCCAGTGAAGTTGAATCAAGTCCGATGTCTTTTGCTTTAAATACCGGATTTTTTCCGTCGGCTTTTTGTTTTTCATAGTCGCGGAGTGCTTTTATTGCGACATTTCCAAGTATCAGTATGGCGGGCAGGTTTATAAGCGCCATTATTCCCATCAGAAGATCCGCTATATCCCAAGCGAGTGCTTGCTTTTGTATGGCACCGACAAATATTATGAGGGTTGCAAGTATTCTGTATCCGAGCATGAACTGATTGCTTGGAACTTTTTTGTTTATATATGACAAGTTGTTGTCCACATAGTACAGGTTGCCGATTAATGTGGTGAATGCAAACAGTATCAGGGCGAATGTCACGAAATAATGCCCATAATTTCCCATAAGGCGTGAAAGTGCCTCCTGAACATAAGGCGCACCGTCCAATTCTTTTGAAGGTTCAACACCCGAGCTTAAGCACATGAATGCGGTAGCCGAACATATCAGAATCGTGTCGATGAATACGGAAAGCATTTGTACCAGACCTTGTTTTACAGGGTGACTTACGTCGGCGGATGCGGCGGCGTTAGGTGCGGAACCTATGCCGGCTTCGTTTGAGTAAAGCCCGCGTTTTATTCCGTACATCATGCTCGAAGATGCGACTCCTGCAAATATTGCCTTGAAATTGAACGCATCTTCAAAAATACGTGCAAATACAGTCGGCAGATAAGTCAGGTTGGTGAGTATCATTATTATTGAAATTAAAATATATATTACGCCCATAAACGGCACGAGGGTAGACGTAAATTTAATTATACGTTTGCCTCCGCCAAGGACGCAATAGCCGGTTATGAGTGCAAGTACAGCCCCTATAATAAGCGGAGTTTTAGCGGGATCATAAAAGCTGTACACTTTAAAACTTGTTTGAAGATTGTATGCGGCAAGCATATTGAATCCTACCGCATAAGTTAAAATCAAAGATACGGCGAAGATAACACCCAAGGTACGTGTTTTAAGCGCACTTTCTATATAATAGGACGGGCCGCCGTAGCTGTTTTCAGAATCTTTTTTCTTATAAATTTGAGCCAATGTGGATTCTATAAAAGCGGACGCTCCGCCTATTATAGCGATAAGCCACATCCAAAATACCGCACCGTAACCGCCTAAGCAGATTGCACTGGATACTCCGACGATATTTCCGGTGCCTACACGTGACGCCGTGGATACCATGAGCGCCTGAAACGAAGAAACGGATCCTTCTTTGGCGGGCTTTTCCATTACTACGCTTATTGATTCTTTAAACAGCCTGAGTTGTAAAAATCCGGTTTTTATCGTGAAATATAAGCCTACTCCCAAAAGTAAAATTATGAGTATCGGGTAATACAGGAGAGAGTTTATTGGAGCAATTAAACTATCCAAAAATTCAGCCATGATGCGCCTCCTTGAAAAATTAATGAGTTTAAAAAGGGAACTACTGAAAATTCAAAATAACAAATTACATTAAATTCAGCTGATAGTAATTTTAAACAGCAAAAAATACAGTTTTCGGATATGCTATAATACAAAAGCATCTATAAAAATTGATAAAAATTAAAAAAATAGAATTTGATATATTATAAAATTAAAATTTTATTTTTTTGAGAATGGAGTTTTTAGATTTTTCCTCAATATATACTTAATTTTAAACTGTCGGAAATGATGTTCAGCATACGCATTCCGGCATATGAATTGCCGTGAGAATCAAGCCCCGGGCAATATACCGCTATGCCGTATCCGGCTTTCGATGCCGTCACTATTCCTCCGCCGACTCCGCTTTTAGCGGGAATACCTATCCTTATGGCAAATTCTCCCGAATAGTCATAAGTTCCGCAGGTTGCCATAACCGTGCGGATTATTCGCATATTTTCCTGATTGAAGATTTGTTCGCCTCGCGTATTCATTCCGTCGTTTGAAAGGACGAAACTCATATTTGCCAAATCTTCAGTGCTTACCATAACCGAACAACTTTTAAAATACACTTCCAGCAATTTTTCAACGTCCAAAGTTTTGGATAAAATATTGCCGTTAAGCATCATGTATGTAAGCGCCCTGTTGGCATAAGACGTGCGTTGCTCAGAACGGAAAATCTTGTCGCTGTAAGTGAGCTTGTCATTTCCGGAAAGCAGTTTTATGTGATTTAAAATCACGTTAAATGCGTCCTTACCGAACCTGTCGCACAAAAGGGAAGTGCAAATTATCGCTCCCGCATTTATGAACGGATTTACAGGAATATTTTTATTACTGAGTTCCAGCTCGATTATACTGTTAAACGGTTTGGACGACGGTTTAACTCCGACATATCGTTTTATTACCTCAAAATCGAAATTTTCCAGTACACACAAATATGTAGCTATCTTAGAAATACTTTGAATACTGAATTTGTATTCGCTGTTTCCGACTTTATATATTTTTTTATCCTTGTCGATTATGACGCCTGACAGATTATATTTGTCCTCCTTTGAAAGTTCAGGTATATAATCGGCAACTACACCTCTTTCAAGATATTTAGAGGCATATTCGTAGGCATTGCCTAAAACTTCCTGCATAAAACCTCTTTTCTTAAGTATTTTGTAATGTGAAAGACATTCCGTTTATCAAAATTTATAATGCTTTTATTACATAGATGATAATATAAAAAGTGTCTTAAGTCAATTAATATCAATATTTTTGTTTGATAATAAAAAACCACGGATTTTTTAATCCGCGGTTTTTTATTATTTAAGTTCGACTTTAGCTCCGGCTTCTTCAAGTTTTTTCTTGATTTCTTCAGCTTCGTCTTTGCTTGCGCCTTCTTTTACAGGTTTCGGTGCGGAGTCTACGAGATCTTTCGCATCTTTTAAGCCGAGGCCGGTTATTTCTCTTACTACTTTAATTACGTTGATTTTCTTATCTCCGGCTTCAACGAGCATTACATTGAATTCGGTTTTTTCTTCTTCTGCGGGAGCCGCTGCCGCTCCTCCTGCAACTACTACCGGTGCAGCTGCGGATACTCCGAATTTTTCTTCAGCCGCTTTTACCAATTCATTTAATTCCATGACTTTCATTTCGTCTATGGCACTTAAGATTTCTTCAATAGTCATTTACGACACCTCCGTATAATTAAACTTAATTTTCGTTTTCCGATTTTTTCTTTGCGACCGCATCAAGCAGGTATACCAAGTTGGATATGGGTGCTTGAAGACTTCCGACCAATTTTGCAAGCAACGCTTCTCTTGAAGGAATAGACGCAATTTTTGTTATTCCCTCGCTATCATAAAAACTTCCTTCCACATATCCCATTTTAAGTTCAAGTTTAGGATGTTTTTTTGCGAAATCACTTGCGATTTTAGCGGGCAACACTGCATCTTCATAGCTTATAGCAAACGAGTTTGTCCCTACAAGATCCGTATCGTTGAATTTGTCCATGTTACCGTTTTTTTCAGCCGCACGGCGAACCAATGTATTTTTATATACTTTATAGTCGACGTTCGCTTCTCTGAAAAGTTTTCTAAGTTCCGTATCTTCTTCTACGGTAAGCTGATTGAAGTTAAGTACTACACATGATGCGGCTCTGGACAATTTGTCGGCTATGTCATTTACTATAACTTCTTTTGTCTTGATTGTTTCTTTTGACATTCTGCACCTCCTTAAAGCAAAATAAAAAAGCCCTTATTACAGACAGAATAAGGGCGCAAATTTCATTTTCACCTGGGCCGGATTTTTATTTTTAAGCTATTCGCTCCCGCTGTCTGTGGCGTATATATTATATTATATGGAATAATATTTTGTCAATTTTATTCGGCAATTTTATTGGGCGAAACTTTAATTCCGGGTCCCATTGTGCTGGATACGCTGATTGAGCGTAAGTATTGCCCTTTTGCGGCTGCAGGTTTAGCTTTAATTACCGCATTCATCAAAGCTTGGAAGTTTTCAAACAGTTTATCCGCACCGAAAGACACTTTGCCTACTATAACGTGTATGATATTGTTTTTATCAAGTCTATATTCAACTTTACCGGCCTTAATTTCGGTTATCGCTTTTTCAATATCCATGGTTACCGTGCCGGATTTGGGGTTAGGCATCAAACCTTTAGGGCCGAGTACTCTACCTAAACGTCCGATTACTCCCATCATATCGGGAGTTGCAACTACTACATCAAAATCGAACCAGTTTTCTTTTTGTATTTTTTCAACCAGTTCTTTTTCGCCTACATAGTCCGCTCCTGCGGCTTGCGCCTCATCAGCTTTGGCTCCTTTGGCGAAAACCAGCACTCTTTTGGTTTTACCCGTGCCGTTCGGTAAAACCACGGCGCCTCTTACTTGTTGATCGGCGTGACGTGAGTCTACACCGAGTTTAATATGCACTTCAACAGTTTCGTCAAATTTAGCGCTCGCTATATTGACTAATGTGCTTAAAGCCTGCTTTGCCGCATAGAGTTCGTGTTGATCTACGCTCTTAAGCGCCGTTTTATATCTTTTTCCTGTCTTTGGCATTTTTTACATCCTCCTCGTGGTAATAACGGTAAATCAATTCGTATTTGCCTCCCACCAATCTATCAATAAGCAAACGGAATCAATCTTCTATCGTAACTCCCATACTTTGTGCCGTCCCCTTTATCATATTCATTGCCGCTTCAACGGATGCGGCATTTAAATCTTTCATTTTGGTTTCGGCGATTTCCCTTACTTGTTCTTCGGTAAGTTTTCCGACTTTGTTTTTGTTAGGTTCTCCCGAACCTTTAGCCAAGTTGATTGTTTTTTTAATCAAAACGGCAGCCGGAGGGGTCTTGGTTATAAATGTAAATGAACGGTCCGCAAATACGGTGATAACTACCGGAATTATATATCCCGCCTGATCAGCTGTCTTAGCGTTAAATTCCTTACAAAAACCCATTATATTTACTCCGTGTTGTCCCAAGGCGGGTCCTACAGGTGGTGCCGGAGTTGCTTTGCCGGCTTCTATCTGCAGTTTTATTTGACCTATTATCTTCTTTGCCATGGATTACACCTCCTGAATTTATTCTTTTTCAATTTGAGAAACCTCGACATCCGCCATCGTTTCTCTTCCCTGAAACATAAAAATTTTAATTTTGGCTGTGCCTTTATTTAAATCAATATTTTCAACAAGTCCGGAAAATCCTTCAAAAGCTCCGCTCTTTATTATGACATTGTCACCTACGGCATAATCTACTGAATGTACAGCAGGAGTCGACTCTTCCAGTCCCATTTTTTTTACTTCCGCATCGCTTAAAGCGATAGGTTTGGAATTAGGGCCTACAAAGCCCGTGACGCCTTTGGTATTTCTGACTATATACCACGCCTCATCGGTAATTGTCATCTTTACAAGACAATACCCCGGGAAAAGTTTGCGATATCTCACCGTTTCTTTGCCGTCCTTTGTATCACGAACTTCTTCCACCGGTACGGCAACATTCGGTATTATATCTTCCATTCCCCGGTTTTGCACCGTCTTTTCTATCGTCGCTTTGACCTTGTTTTCATAGCCCGAATAGGTATGCACTACATACCATCTGGGTTCTTGAGTTTCAGCCATAACACACCCTACATTCCCAACAGCTTACCGGTGATTGTCACAACTACGGTATCCACGGCGAATATAAAAACTCCCGTGGCGACAACCAAAGCAATTACCGTGACGGTATGATCCGTAAGCTCTTCTTTGGAAGGCCAGCGAACTTTTTTAAGTTCAACTTTAACTTCGTCTAAAAATTTTGAAAAACTGACTTTTTTTTCAGTATCGGCAGGCATCATATCACCCTTTTCCTATTTCGTTTCCTTATGCAGCGTATGTTTTTTGCAGAATTTACAATACTTTTGCATTTCGATTCTTTCGGGATCGTTTTTCTTGTTTTTGGTAGTATTGTAGTTTCTTTGTTTACATTCCTGACACGCCAACATTACTTTTACTCTCATAACGTCCTCCTTAAATGAAGGTTCCTTTGCATTATAGATTGGTGTAAAAAATAATACTAATGTAATTTATCACAATACTTTACTTATGTCAAGAAAAGCGGATTTTTAATTTTTATTTTTAAAGCTCCACTTCCCCTTCGCCCTGTTCGTCCAAAACTATGCGTTTATAAGGTACTTCAATGTCGACGTACGGAAGTTTTACCTTGCCCGCTCTCCATTGCCTTAAAGCAATTTGATTTTCTTTTATTTTGTGCGAGTATGGATTTTCATCAATTTTATCGTATCTGTAGGCACTGTATAGCCGTATTTCATCAAAATCGTCTATTTTTAAAAAAGAGGCGATTACCATTGCGTTATAAAGCGCACCTTCAAATTGTGACAAGGATTTTTTTAAGCTCTCAACCGTCATACATTTTTTAAATTCCAAAATTTTAAGTATTCGTTGTTCTCCTTCTCTTCCGAAAAGTATTGCATCCGCACAACGCAGCGTCTTAAGGTATCCGAGGGTCTGTTTGTCGGCATTTAAAAAACAGATGTGGGGATATGTCAAATGTACGATAAGTTTGGCGTAACCGAGTTTCTGTTCTTCCCTCAAAATTACAAGTTTATCGCTGATATGCACCGTAGCGTCCAGATTTAAAAGTTTTACTCTGTCTTCTTTACTGATTGTTATCACGTTTTCCCCCTTAACCGTCAAGTTCGATAACTTCGTGCATTATGGAGTCTATTACGCTGTTAAAAGTATTGCCGGCAAAACCGCTGTCACTCGGTTCAATTTCAGTTACGACAGTTTTATCAAAAAGTGCATCGAATTGATATACTTTTACCTTTTCGATATCCAAAAGTTCGGATTCGCTTATGCCGAATTTTTGCATCATTTCAAGCCTGTTTGGGAGGTTTTTGTATTTTATGAGATTGTTGAGTTGTTGAAAAAATGTGTCACTATGTGTCGTAAGCCATACATTTTTGTTTTTATTGAGTATCATAACCAGAATTTTTGCCATCATAGCCTGTGCTTTAAGGTGCAGGTGCGCCTCCGGTTCTTCTATTATAAGCGTCTTAAAATGACTGTTTTTATCCTCTAAAAACAGTAAAAGTGACGACACTTCGGTAACCAGAGAGGATGTGAGATATAGCGGTATTTCTTCGTTCATCCCTTCCGATTTGTAGTAAATATTTTTTACGGGGGAATTGTCTTTTACTACCTTGCCTTTGATGAGTTCTTTTTCTATATATTCGATGACATCACTAAACTCATTGTTCGGCTCTTCACTTAAAGATACCAGATTATTTAAAAATCTGATTATCGGCTTGGTAAATCGACTAGCATCGTTGCTCGTTCCGCCAAAATGTTGATTTAAACTTTCATTTATAAGTGTCTTGTATGTAAGCATAAAACCGGTACGTGATGCGGGTAAAAATAGCGGATTGTAGTATTGCGTTTTGTCGAACATAAAGTCTTTAAACAATATTTCTCTTGCAAAATCAATCATTATATGCAGATAAAATTTTTCCGTGTTGCTTTCCTTAACGCTCTTTAAATCATCCCTAAGTTTTTTTAAATTACCTTGATTTAAGGTAATGTCCTCAGTGTCTGCGGTTGTTATCTCTATTGACGTACATTTCACTTCAGAGTTAAAAATATTTTTTAAGATTTTATCGAGATTTTTATTCAGCACGACATTAAAAAACGCCAAAATTTTGTTGCGTCCGTCGGCGCTGATTTTCCCGTTCATGCTCTTATTTGTAATTATCTCGTGTACGACTTTTCGGCTTGCCGTATATTTCGGATATATAAAACATTCATCGTTTAAAAATCTGTGGAAATCCTCTGTTTGAAGCCCCCACAACAAACTCATCAGATAACTTTTACCGCTGTTGTTGTCGCCTATAAAAATCATCATGGGCGATACTTTTATATCGGCTGATTTTATCCGTCCGAAATTTTCTACTTTAAGATTCCATAACATGATAACCTCCATATATTATAAACGACTTTGAAAATTATTCATTTAATTTTAACACAAAAAAGCGGATTTGTATTTATAAGGGAAGAGTCATTTCCTTATTTTACTTTACAAGGATTTTACAAATAACTTCTTTTGAATTTTACATTGTAACGATATGCTTAGTATGTAAGTAAATCGGTCATGTAAATTTTGAAAGGAGTTTTTTTGTATGAAGAAAAAAATTGTTTTGTTGATTATCATGTCTTTAATAACCGTTTTGGGAGGTTGCGGACAAAAAACTCAAAGTGCTGAGGTTGCGCCTGAAAAGAATACCGAAACGAAAACGGCGACAACGGAAACGGGCGGCACGGTATCTACGGACGGTTCCACTTCCATGAATAAGGTAATAAACAGTTTGGGAGAGGCATTTCAACAACAAAATACGGACGTTAAATTTTCGTACAATCCTACCGGCTCAGGCTCCGGTATTACCGCCGCTTTGGAGGGTAGATGCGATATAGGGCTTTCAAGTCGCGCTTTAAAAGATGAAGAAAAGAAAAAAGGCCTGGTTGAAACCGTGATGGCGTACGACGGCATAGCCATTGTCGTAAGCCCTGAAAATAAGGTTGAAGATTTGGATATAGACAAGGTTGCCGCAATTTACAAAGGAGAAATCACCGATTGGAAAGACCTTGGCGGCGCGGAAGGAGAAATAGTTGTAATAGGAAGAGAAGCGGGCAGCGGTACACGTGACGGATTTGAATCCATAACAAAAACTAAAGACTCATGTAAATACCGTCAGGAATTAACTTCCACGGGAGATGTGATAACAGCTGTGGCAAGCAATCCAAACGCTATAGGCTACGCCTCTTTAAGTGCGGTAAAAGATACGGTTAAAGCACTTAAAATCGGCGGGGTCGCTCCGTCTGAAGAAACCGTAAAGGACGGCACGTATGTCGTACAACGTCCGTTCGTATTTGTGACTAAAGAGGGCACAAAACTTTCAGATACGGCGCAAAAATTCTTTGATTTTGCACTTTCAAGCGATGCAAACGATATAATCATTTCAGCGGGAGTAGTCCCTGCAAATTGATTTTTATACAAAAAATAAGTTGAGACGGCTTTACAATATTTAAGTTTGGAAAATTACGCTCGGTCAAACGAACGTAATTTTCCATTTATATTCGGAGGGCGGTATGACCGAGATTTTGGAAAATAAAGAAAAAACTGCGATGAAAAATCACAATAAACACAAATCTAAAAAAATTTTTATCGAAAATATCTTACATTTTATATTTTTAGTAACGGGGTTTATAAGTGTGGCATGCGTGCTTGTGATAACCATGTATCTCATATTTGCAGGATTGCCGGCTATAAAAACAGTCGGAGTTGGTGAATTTTTATTCGGTAAAACTTGGGCATCTACGGCAAAAGAACCGTCTTTTGGAATATTGCCCTTTATCACGACAAGTATATACGGTACTTTAGGTGCAATTATTTTGGGAGTGCCGATCGGATTTTTTACAGCGGTCTATCTTGCAAAAATAGCGAAAAACAGGACAAAATCGGTTATTGAAACGGCTGTAGGCTTGCTTGCAGGTATTCCGTCAGTAGTTTACGGGCTTGTCGGGATGATTATACTTGTGCCGGCGATAAGAAAAGTATTTAATGTTCCCGACGGTTCGGGACTACTAGCTGCAATACTGGTGCTTACCGTGATGATTCTGCCGTCTATAATCAAAGTTTCCATGACGGCGCTTGAGGCGGTGCCTAAAGAATATGAAGATGCATCGCTTGCGCTTGGCGCCACGCCTATAGAAACATATTTCAGAGTGTCCGTTCCGGCGGCAAAAAGCGGAATTGCGGCATCGGTCGTGCTGGGAGTTGGACGCGCCATAGGTGAGGCGATGGCCGTGATGATGGTGGCGGGAAATGCGCCGAATATGCCCAAATTTTTTGAAAGCGTCAGATTTTTAACTACCGCCGTAGCAAGTGAAATGTCTTACGCTCCGGAAGGGTCGCTCCAGAAACAGGCGCTTTTTTCAATAGCTTTGGTGTTGTTCGTATTTATAATGATAATAAACGCAACTTTAAATTTCTTTTTAAAACACGATAAGGAGAGCTGTAAATGATTTCAAAAAAAAGAAAAACATATATAAACACAATGCTCTTTTTTATGCGTATATCCGTTTTTATAACTTGTTTATCGGTGTTATTCATAATAGGATATGTGTTGTTTAAAGGACTTCCTCATATCACATGGAATCTTTTAAGCACCAAACCGAGCCATCTTGAAAACAGGATAGGGATACTTCCGGATATATTAAATACCATATATATAGTAATAGCTACCCTTGCAGTAGTCTTGCCTCTTGGAGTCGGCGCCGCCATATATCTTACCGAATACGCCGAAAACAAAAAAATCGTATCACAAATAGAATATGCCGCCGAAACATTGTCGGGTATTCCGTCCATAATATTCGGTCTGGTAGGGATGCTTGTATTTTTTCAATTTTTCAATATGCAAACTTCACTTTTGGCAGGTGCGTTCACTCTTGCTATGATGAATCTGCCGACTATAATCAGAACTACTCAAGAGAGCCTTAAAACCGTGCCGCAAGGTTATCGTGAGGGAGCGTCGGCTTTGGGTGCGGGCAAGTGGCGCACGATAAGAACCGTGGTACTTCCGAGTTGTACGGACGGAATAGTTACAGGGTGTATCTTAACTATAGGGAGAATCTTGGGAGAATCGGCGGCGTTACTTTTTACGGCGGGAACGGCGCATCTGCTTAACGGATTTTTCGATGCAATGTCTAATTCCGGAGCAACTCTTACCGTAGCGTTATATTTTTACGCCAAAGAAGAGGGAGAATTTGACGTAGCTTTTGCAGTAGCGGCAATTCTGATGATATTGACGGTGTTTATAAATCTTGCTGCATCATATGCCGGCAGATATTTTAAAGAAAGAAGAGATGTATGAGTATAATAAACGTGAAAGATTTATGTCTGTTTTATGGGGCGACACAAGCGCTTAAAAACATCAACATGGATATCGGCGAACACAAAATAACGGCGCTTATAGGCCCTTCCGGATGCGGAAAATCTACATTCTTAAAAACTCTAAACCGAATGAACGACCTTGTAGGCAATGTAAAAATAGAGGGTGAAGTCTTGTATAAAGGAGATGACATTTATTCACCTCAAACCGATGTGAACGAACTTAGAAGGCAAATCGGCATGGTGTTTCAAAAACCGAACCCGTTTCCCATGAGTATATATGACAACGTGGCGTATGGCCCGCGTACTCACGGCATCAAAAATAAAGCCGAACTTAACGATATAGTTGAAAAATCATTGAGAGGGGCCGCAATATGGGAGGAAGTTAAAGACGCACTTAAAAAATCCGCTCTTGCACTTTCAGGCGGTCAACAACAAAGACTTTGCATAGCTCGTGCACTTGCTGTGGAACCTGAAGTACTTTTGATGGACGAACCCACCAGCGCCTTAGATCCGATTTCCACATCCAAAATTGAAGAACTTGCAATTAGGCTGAAAAACGACTACACTATCATTATAGTAACCCACAATATGCAACAGGCGGTTAGAATATCGGACGATACGGCGTTTTTTCTGCTGGGAGATTTGATAGAATTTGCAAATACTGAACAGATGTTTTCAAAACCTAAGGACAAACGCACCGAAGACTACATCACGGGGAGGTTCGGCTGATGAGAACACACTTTGACGAACAATTGTCACTTTTAAACAAAAAAATGATAGAGATGGGCGCATTTTGTGAAAAACTTATATCTGTTTCCTGTGATGCGTTAAATTCAGGCGATATTGATATGGCAAAAGACGTGATGAAAATATCCGAAGATGCCGACACAATGGAACGCAGTATAGAAAATCTATGTTTAAAACTGTTTTTAAAAGAGCAACCGATTGCGAGCGATTTAAGAGAAATATCAGCGGCGCTCAAGATGATAACCGACATGAAACGTATAGCCGATCAGGCGCAGGATATAGCACAGATAGTCGTGTTTTTGAAAGGCAGAAAAGTTGAGTATCGAAATATAAAGGAAATGGCAAAAGCCGTAATATACATGGTAAACTTGAGCGTGGACGCATATGTAAGGCAGGATGAAGATACGGCGGTTAAAGTGATAGAATATGATGACGTCGTGGACGAATATTTCAGCAAGGTGAAAACAGATTTGATAGAACTTATAAAAAATAAAAACGACGACGGCGAATATTTTTTGGACATACTCATGATTGCAAAATATTTGGAACGCATAGGCGACCATGCGGTCAACGTTGCGGGCTGGGTAATGTTTTCAATAACGGGAGTTCATAAGGACGGAGATTAGAAAATGATTTGGTGTGTGGAAGATGATACGGGAATACGGGATATAATACTTTATACTTTAAAGAATACAGGATTTGACGCAAAAGGATTTTGTGACGCTGAAGAACTTGAAACCGCTTTGAAAGAAAGGAAACCGGAGTTGATACTGCTCGATATAATGCTCCCCGGCAAAGACGGTGTCGAACTTCTTAAAGGACTTAAAAAAAATATCGAGACAAAAGATATTCCCGTCATAATGACCACTGCCAAAGGCATGGAATACGACAAAATACAAAGTTTGGACATGGGAGCGGATGATTATCTTGTAAAACCGTTCGGCATGATGGAAATGGTATCGCGCATAAAAGCGGTGCTGAGGCGTTATAAAAAACATAGTGAAAGCGCCGTGTTAAAAGCGGGAGATGTGATTGTAAACACTGAGGAACATACGGTATTTGTATCGGGCAAACGCATAATACTTACTTTAAAGGAATTTGAACTGTTATGCCTCTTTCTATCGCACCCCGGCACGGCATTTACACGTGAACAGATATTCAGCTACATCTGGGGAGAAGACTATGTAGGAGAAAGCCGAACGGTGGATATGCACATCGGCACGTTAAGACAGAAAATAGGCGACAACTGTAAAATGATAGAAACCGTGCGCGGAGTGGGCTACAGGTTGGAGGCTGTCAAATGACGAAAAAAATTTTTCGTTCCGTAATGATTGCATCATCGCTTTTAATTTTAATAACGCTTACACTTATTACTTTCTATCTATACGAATATTTCACGGGCATACAGGAAACTCAGCTTAGAGATGAACTCTCCCTTGCAAAAAGCGGAGTTGAAAATTTAGGCGAAAGCTACCTTGAAACTTTACGCCCCGTAAATTATAGGATAACCCACGTGGATAAGACCGGCACGGTGCTTTATGATACGGAAAAAGACGCCTCAAAAATGGAAAACCATGTCGACAGAAAAGAAATAAAAACCGCACTTCTTACGGGCGCCTCCACATCGGAGCGCTACTCCGAAACACTCATGGAAGAGACGATATATTTTGCCGAAAAATTATCCGACGGCACGGTACTTAGAATATCTGTAAGCCGAAACACTGTGATATCGCTTATAATCGGAATGTTACAACCTGTAATGGTGATATTTATAACAGTGATGATACTTATGTCGCTTTTAGCTAAAAAAATATCCGAAAATTTCGTTCGACCGTTAAACACGCTGAACTTGGACAAACCCTTGGAAAACGAAACATATGAAGAACTTGCGCCCCTACTTGAACGTATAAATAAACAACACAAACAAATAGAGTCACAGATAAAAGAACTCAAACAGCGTAAAGAGGAATTTGACGAAATAACGGGCAACATGAAAGAAGGCTTGGTTTTATTGAACTTGGACGGAAAAATACTCAGTATAAATAACGCCGCCCGAAAACTCTTTAACACAGACAAAAATGCGGTCGGCAAAAATTTTTTGACCATAGAGCGAAACCTTGACATACTAAACGCCATAAAACGAGCCGAAGAACGCGGACACAGTGAAATGATGACCGACATAAAAAACAGAGCCTATCAATTCGACATAAGTCGCACGTTAAACGATGACGGAGTACACGGCACGGCAATATTAATCCTCGATAGAACCGAACAGGCATCGGCGGAAAAAAACAGGAGAGAATTTACGGCAAATGTATCTCACGAACTTAAAACACCTCTGCAATCAATAATGGGCAGGGCTGAACTTATGGAAAAAGGAATAGTCAAAAAAGAGGACATCCCTCGCTTTATAAGTGACATAAGATTTGAAACGGCGCGCCTTGTAAGAATGATAGATGAAATAATTGGACTTTCATTTCTTGATGAAAAAAAAGATATGCCGATTGAAAACACGGATGTTTACCGAATTATTGAAGAAATATGCACAAACCTTAAGGAAGAAACGCAAAAAAAACATATAACCCTAAACCTAAGCGGAACACACGTCACATTTACAAGCATAAAAAGATTGATATTTGAAATTTCGTCAAATCTTATAAATAATGCGGTAAAATACAACAAAGAAAACGGAAAAGTAGATGTAGAAATAAGCGAGGACGAACAAAACGCATATATCGTCGTAAGCGACACCGGCATAGGAATACCCGTCGAAGAACAGAAAAGGATTTTTGAAAGATTTTACCGAGTGGATAAAAGCCACTCCAAAGCTACGGGAGGCACGGGGCTGGGACTTTCGATAGTAAAACACGCCGTTGAAACCCTATCCGGCAACATAAGAATATACAGCCGACCTAATCTGGGGACACGCATAAAAATAACACTCCCGAAAAATAAATTTGAAAATGTAAATTAACCCTCTAAAAAACTCATTCTCAAAAAATAAAACATTGATTTTATAATACTTTTAATTCAATGCTTTGATATTTATCAGTCTTTAAAGACCACATAAATTCAAAATTCATTTGTATTTTTGATTGATACTGATTTATTTTTAAAAAACTCAAGCAGAGTTTAGCATAAAGTTTCATTACAAAAATTTCTAAAGTAAAAACTGATGCTACGATTTCTTATGTAACTTAGCATAAAGTTTCGAGTTTAGTTTAGAGTTTTGTAAAGACAAATTATACTGAATTGCATAATAAATTGTAGTATCAATTTTCAGTTTAAATTTTTGT
>CAMYCP010000002.1 GCA_947254385.1 uncultured Filifactor sp.
GTATAAATTCTGCTCAGATAGATACTGCATTTTTTAAAGCAAATCAGTATTCTGTTCAAAAACATTCCGTTTTGTAATTCAATATATCCTAATTGTCGTGAAGAACCGGAAACAGTTTCCGGTTCTTCAACGGATTAGTTTATTTTGACTTACTTCCTCCCATTATCAGCTTTCTAAATACGTCAAGCGGAATAATGAAAAATGCGAGAGTTATACATACAATCCATTCTCTTACGGTTAAGGCGTGTACATGGAGAGGTTCTCCGCCGAATGTGACGAAAACGAACTGCAATGCAAAAATACTGCCCATTACTATAAGGAAGTTTTTATTTCTTGCGATATGTTCAAAAGGATTTATATGCGGTGTTCGGGCGTTAAAGCCGTTAAATGTTATGGACATCATAAATGTTGCAAATACTGCCGAAGTTAGAAGTGTTCTCGTGGGATCTCCTTCGGGTAAAGGTAAATTTATTCCTTCCACCAGCAATTCGGTAATCGGCTGTATGGAAAGTATACCTATACATATGAACGTGATGTAAAGTGCGCTTACAATCACCTGTATCAGCATACTGCGTGTAACAATTCCGGCATCTCTCTTGACCGGCTTTTCTTTCATGTATTCCTTGAGTGCGGGTTCTGAGCCGAAAGCTATGGCGGCAAGGGTATCCATTGCAAGATTTATTACAAGCAGCTGAATTACTGTAAGGACTATGTCATATCCCACAAAAGGCCCTATGAATGCTGTAAGCACCGCCGCAACGTTGACCGTGAGTTGAAATATTAAAAATTTTCTGATGCTTTTAAACATTGTTCTCCCGTAAAGGATGGCTTTTTCTATAGACAAAAAGTTATCATCAAGGATTGTGATATCTCCCGCCTCTTTGGCAACTTCCGTACCGCTGCCCATTGCAAAGCCGACATCCGCTTTTTTAAGAGCCGGTGAATCGTTCACACCGTCGCCCGTCATTCCTACTACATAGTTAAGTTCCTGCGCATCTCTCACGAGACGGCTCTTGTCGGTCGGCAAAGCTCTGGATACAACTCTTAAATTCGGCATGGTTTTTTTGAGTTCTTCATCGGTCATCGCAGCAAGTTCCGCCGATGTAAGTGCAATATCTTCATCTCTTACCAACAATCCCGCTTCTCTTGCTATGGCGGCGGCGGTTTCTTTACGATCCCCCGTGACCATAACTACCTGAATACCTGCATCTTGAACTTCTTTAATTGCATCTATCGCTTCTTTACGGACATTGTCTCTTATGCTTATGACGCATATGAGTGTAAGATCCGTGTCTTCGTTTGTTCCGTCACACATCGCAACGCCAAGAAGTCTCATGGATCTTCCCGCCTGAGTGTTTATATAACTTTGAAGATAATTGACTTCCACAAGTTCCTTGCGTTTTCCATTTTCATCTATATAATACTTGCACTTATCGATAATTTTTTCAGGCGCACCTTTAATGTAGGTTACACTTTTGCCGTCACGACTTACCGTGACGCTCGAACTTTTTTTAGTTGAATCGAAAGGATTAAAACTTAATACTTCCGCTTTATTCATACGTTCTTCACTTTCAGAATCTAGAATGAAGGACATCAAGGCTCTGTCCGTCGAATTGCCGCCGATTACTTTTCCGTCACCCATCGAGGCGCTGTTGTTAATTCCGATCCCTGTTACAAAATCCGCGGCGAATTTTTCCGGCATATCGGAAATATCTTTGAAAATCTTGGCATTACCGGTAGAAATTTCAACCACGGACAATTTCCCCTCGGTTATGGTACCCGTCTTATCGCTGAAAAGCAGGCTTATACTTCCCGCCGTTTCAATACCGTTTATCTTATGCACGAGGACGTTATCCTTCGCCATACGCATCGACTGAAAAGACATCAAAATAGAAGTAAGCATCGGAAGTCCTTCAGGAACGGCACATACAACAATCGTAACCGCAATCGTTCCTGCATTGAGTATCATCATTACCCAATCCGGAACGCTCTGAGGTATACCGTCCACAATAATATCCTTGGCAATCATGCCGACAATTATTGCGATCGCACCTACATAGCCGAAAGTTGAAATTTGTTTGGCAAGTTTTCCAAGTTTGACTTGCAATGGTGTTTCTCTTGTATCTTCCTGAACTTCCAGCGCAAGTTCACCGAAAAGAGTTTTATCCCCCACGACTTTTATTTCCATATATCCTTCACCGCCACATACAACGGTTCCGCGATAAGCGTAGTATTTATTCAGAAGGTCTTTCGTGTCGTACTTTTCGCCCTCTTCATAAGGAATTTTTGTCGCCTCTTCGGTCTCTCCGTTAAGAGATGCCTGATCCACTTTCAGTGTTCCCTCTACTATTATACCGTCGGCGGGAATTTTATCTCCCGCCTGAAGATACACGATGTCGCCCACGACTACATCGCTCACGTGTATTTCTTCGAGTTTCCCGTTTCTTATAACTTTTGCCTTCTCTTTCGATTCTTCCTCTTCTTTTAAGGCGGAGGCTTTACCTTCCTGTTTGCTTTCACTGACCGATGCGACACCGTTGGCGAGCATTATTGCAACAAAAATCCCGAAAGGTTCATACCATTCCGTCTTTCCTACAAATCCCGGAACATCGAAAACCCCCAAAACAAACATTATAAGTTCAATAATCATTGCAAATATCAAAATCATGATCATCGGGTCTTTAAATCCCTCAAGAATTTTTTTAAATAAAGGATCGGGGGGGATTTGAGTGAGCTTGTTAGCTCCGTGTTCTTCCCTGCTTTTCTTAACCTGTTCGGCGGTCAATCCGTTAAGTTTCATAGACAATCTCCTCGTTTACATTCTGTAGTTTAAAAGCAACATAACATTTAAATTTGTAAAAATTTTATCATAAACAGGTGATTTTTGTGACATTAATTATTTTAATTTATGTATTTCATCATCAATTTCGATAATTTCATGTACATCACAAATGTAATTTAAAAAATTTGTTTTCAGATATTCTTCTGAAAATTTCGGCTTGTAATTAATTTCACTTTCATCAACTTTAACATTGTTGCCTTTCCAATATTCATCTATCCGCCTTTTCGTATCTTCAGCTTTCGGTAAATTTATAATGTCCTTAAAAAGCAAAGGTACAACCGTGCGCAAATTTTCTTCAATGTTTAAAATCTCACGTTCTTTGATTGTTATTTGTTCTTGTGCAAGTTTAATTTTGAATTTTAAGTTTTCAAGTTCTTCTGTAGCTTTTTTTCGTGAATTATCCAGCTCCTGCAATCGAAGTTCGTTATTTTTTATGTTGCTTATAAGTTCCTTAAATTTGTCCGAAACCTGTTTCGATGAAATGTAAGGTTTTTTTATTTCATCGGTTTCACTTAAAATGCAGGCTATGGAAACATCGTCACCGCTGCCGTTTTTGCTGATTTTGTTTAGAAGTTCATCCGCTTTTGCATCGAGAGCCGTTTCGTTTAAAGTTTGAATACAGGAGCCGATTAAATAGCAAAAACGGTTGAGTCCGATTTCGTCAAAACTTTCATCCACTCCGTCCGAAAATACAAAAAGCCCCGTCGGAATATCGAATCCGTAAGAGTATCTGAATAAGGAGAATGCGTTAAAACTACAGATTGAAGTTGAGCGATTCCCCACGCAACCTTTCTCATCCCACGGGATAGGTTCTGTATATAATCCATTTTTAAGCGCCGCAACGCATTTGCCGTCTCCTACGTGAATACCGAACCAGAATCCGTCCACTACAACGCACATTATCAGAGTGCACCCGTATATACCGTGCAAATTTTTGCCCGCATTTACGGCTTGAATTACATCCTCCGAAAGATTTATCATTTCAAAATCCCTTATGGGTTTTTCCGTAAGATCTTGTTCCACGGCTCTATTCCATTCACGAATTATTTTTCTTTCAAGTTCGGTTATGATGCGATCGGGAGATTTTTTTAAAGTAGCTATGGAAGAATTTGTGTCAAAAGTTTCTTTTACACACTGAATTGCCGTATTGCAAGCTATATACGCTCCCGTAAAACTCCTGAAACAATTTTTGTCCCCGTGACCATCGCTTATAACCGCTATACTTACATAATCATCTTTGTAGGAACTTGCATAATCTTCACAACCGATATTTTTAGCCGTGTGTGAGGCACCTGTTTTATATCTTGAGTATGTTTTCATAGTATTTCACCGTACTATCCGAAAGTCGGAAAATCATTTTCCCAGTCTATTTCTTTAAGAGCAGGTATTTGAGGATCCGCTCCGCCGGCAGGATCGATTACACTCGGCGAATTTATGGGAGATTGTTTAATTACGGTATTTGTTTCTTTATTCTCAGCTGCAACACTTGACGGCATTTCATGTTTTTCTTTTAAAGGAGACGCTTTGGAAACATTATTCTGAACCGAACCGCATTGTGTTACAAAGTCAACTCCCGTAAGAGTTACAAGTTGAATTTGCTTGGCAAGAATATTTGTGTTCGATGCAAGCAGAACCATGGATTCATTACCGGTAAATTCGAGCAGAATTTTACGACATTCGGGACTTAATGCACCTTCTTCGATAGCTATGCCCGCTTTGGTTGCGTATTTAAACCACGAATTTGATTTCAACTTGTCAAGTTCTTCATGATATAGCGCCGGATCGGACGGTTTGCCGTCCGTAAGCAGTATTATGAGCGGTGTATATGAACCTGCCGAAGATTTAAGAAAAGAATCCTTGGAAAGTTTTAAATTCAAGGCGGCAAAAGCCTTACCGAAATTCGTTCCGCCGTTTACATAAGTGATATCATTGTAGATAAAAGAAGATACAGGCACCGGCTCAAGGGTACGCCAACTTGCATTGCTTGAAAATTCAAGTATAGCTATTCTTATTTCGGCATTTGTGTTTTTAGATTCTCTTTTTTTAAGTTCAGGAATAAGATTTCTGATTGCATCGTTCACCGCTTGAATACGATTGCCTTTCATACTTCCGGATATGTCTACAATGAAAAAAACGACCATCGCTCTTTTTTTTAAATCTATATCTATACTTTCAATATCCGGTGTAGGAGCGGTCGTGTTTGACACAATCTTATCCGTTCCTGCAACATCTGAAGACGGAAAATCGAAACCGTCCCAAAAATCATCGCTCATACCGTATCACCTGCACTTTTTTTAATTTTATAATACTTTTACCGAAACTCCATTAAATTCCAACGTGGCTTTGCGTATCAATTTTACAAATTCGTTTTTTCCTATTTTTCTTTCATGTCCGTCGAATTTTATCGTCCATATAAAATCAGTCAGGTTACATATTCCGAGTACATTTTTATCCGTGACGCTTTTTTTTATTATCGCCGCTACCGTATAATAATCCGCACTCATGTTATCTACTTGACACATATAAAGTTTGGAGTTGTCCGATACAATTGCGGGATAATCCGGAAAAATCATCATTCTTGTACCTTGCGGAATCTTTTGTTTTGCATAACAGTTTATAAACTGCTCCCTGCCGTCCGGTCGAACGAGCATTGATCGCGTTTTTACCAATGCATCTTCCCATTCATTTTCGGTAATTCTTTCATTGATATTCTTAAGTCCTTTGGTGAAAGCTCTGATAAACGTAAGTTTAAGATCAGGAGGATATAAATTCCATCTTGCAATTACATTCGGTTGAGTTTTCGGATCGGGTCTGTTCTTATCGTTTAACGGATCAAAACAAAAGAGCGGCGATACTCCGTATATATTCGCTCCGATTGCGTCTGTTAAGGGAATATTGTTGGTATACTTTCCTTCCAAAGGATGATCTATATAAAATAATCGAAATAAAATCACGGCAAGCGAAAATCTGTCCGTCTGCGTGTTAGGCCTAACTTCATCAATTACAACTTCCGGCGCCATATACCGCGGCATACCGCGTATGCCTAGGTTTACAAAGTTTGGAGCCACATTGTCGTTGTCGCAGATTAAAACATCCCCGTTTTTCGGATTGATAAAAAAACTGCCCTCGTTTACATCCTGATAACTAAATCCCATGCTATGGAGCAAACGGAAACTTTCCACTATGTTTAGAGCCGCTAAAATCATGACTTCATAACTTGAAAATCTCACATCATCAAGTAAAAATTCGCTAAATTCATGAAATTCCTTGCCGCAAAGTTCCATAATGTATCCATATGAGTTTTTGTAAGGCACGGTGAGCATCTTGGGCCATAGATAATTTCCGTTCGGCGCTCCGCGGGATACGTTCTTAAAAAGATTGTTATAAAAGGCTTTTCCGGGAACCGGCGGTTTATACCATTTAAGAGCATATATCTTGCCTCTGTATTCAACTTTATATACTTCACCCTGTCCGCCCTCGGCTATATAATCCAGAATTTTAAGTTTGTCTCCTTTAACGGTACTTACGGTTTCGTTTTGTTTTAATGAAGGCATAAAATCTCCATTTTGCTTATTATATTTTTCCAATCACGGTCACTTAAACGACAATTAGGATTTAAAAAACCGAGAGTAAAACTTTTAACGAACATATCTTTTAATACATCATCGCTTTCATTTTTCCATGCGTCAATCGGCTCCGGATCGGTCGAATATTCCAATCCGTTCTCATCGCTTTCGGGATCGAATATAAACTTGCAACTTGCATAGATAATTTTTGCTTTTTTAGAATCGGTTATAGGATTTTTTAAGGTTTTCTTTCCGTCAAACGGATGTTTTAAAAACTTAAGTATGAACAGAAGTTCCGATAAAACAAACCTGTCCGATTCAATATTCCACACATTTTGTCCGTTCAGAATTTCCGAAGGCATGAATTTTATACTGTCGATATCATGTATATAATCTTTTCCTCCCTCAACCTCAAACCTGCCGTTTTCGGGATCGATAAACATTTTATGCAAGTTTACGGGGCCTACAAACTTTGAGGAATTTGTGTGAACCGTCTCATAAAACTTGATGATGTTTAACATTGCATTTTTTAATGCGATGTAACTTACAAAATTTTCTCTGAATAAATCTGCTTGATAGAGCCAATGATACAAATCCTGTTTCATTTAAAATACTCCAAATCTAATCGTTTACTCCTATAAGAGACAATGCCTCTGCTTCAGACAAAAGATCCTCAGATGTGATGAGTTTTTCTTCGCCTGAATTTACATGACTTGCTCGAACTATCCGGCGTTTAAGGTTGGCGGTCGTTTTTTCATAAATCGTGCGGGCGGTTCTTCCGTTGGAAAAATATTCAGATTTCTTCAATCTTTCAAATATTGGAACATATATTTCTCTAACCCCCTCCGATATTTCAAAGCCATTTTTTGTGCAGAACAGTTTGAAGATGTCGTATGTTTCATCGGCTGAATAATCGTCAAAATGCACTTCTTCTATTCTTGAGCGCATTCCGCTGTTGGATTTATAAAGATCCTGCATATCTTTTTCATATCCGGCGAAGATAATGCAGCACGTCAGCCTGTTTTCCGGAATATCCATGAAAGCTATTATCTGTTCAAGCGCCTCTTTTTTATAATTATTTGAGGAGCCTCCTTCAGAATATGACAGGCTGTACGCCTCGTCTATAAACAATACGCCGTTTCTTGATTTTTTAAGCAGTTCATAAGTCTTTTTGTCGGTTTCGCCGACATATTGACCTATTAGGTCTTTTGCCGTACATGAGTAAAAGGCGGGCGTTTTTACAATGCCCAAAGAATGCAAGCACTCGGCAAAAAGTTTTGCGCTTGTGGATTTTCCGGTTCCGGGATTTCCGACAAAAAAATAATATCCCGGAATAACGGAATTTATATCGTCTCCGCTTTTTTTCGCATATACGATTTCTTCACGTTTTTGAATAATGATGTCCTTGAGGTTCGACATCCCGATTTGCTCGTTCATTTCTTTCATTATGTCGTCAAGAGTTTTCGGATTTATTCGATCTTCTACGGATTTTAAGAGATTTTCTGGAATATCATCAAGTGTATATTCATATTTGTCCGCTGAAGTATCACCTTTTTCGTATATGCGTTCAAGATGAAGACGTTTCATATCCTGAAACATTTTTTTTACTTCGCCGGCGTTTCCGAAATCATCACCTCTTACCTGATATTTGCGTTCAAGTATAAGATGGACTCTCTTATGAGCTTCATCGGTTATTGTACATCCTTGACTTTCAAGAGTTCTGTCAAATATTTCAAGCAGCTGCTCGGGGGTATAATCCGGAAAGTTTACTATTCTGAGCCGTCTTTTAAGTCCGGCATTCATTTTTAAAAATTCTTCAACTTTGTTGGAATACATCCCGAATATCATTTTAAAATCATCGGCATTTTCCGTCATTTTTGCCATCATGG
Source organism: uncultured Filifactor sp. (assembly GCA_947254385.1). GTDB lineage: Bacteria > Bacillota > Clostridia > Peptostreptococcales > Filifactoraceae > CAMYCP01. The sequence continues at coordinate 8,298 of CAMYCP010000002.1, forward strand.
CGCCTATAATTTCATTGCCGTATGAGGATTCGCTGATTTGATACGCTTCGTCTATATAGAGAACTTGATTATGGTCGATCGCCTCTTGAATTATATCCAAAGTTTTATTTTTGGATTCACCTACGTGTTCTCCAATAAAATCCGACGCATCTTTAAAAAGAGTTTCTTCTCCACCCAAAATTTCCATAAGATGATAAAACTCTCCTATCATCTTGCCGACAGTTGTTTTTCCCGTGCCGGGATTTCCGGCGAAAATATAGTGATCCGGATAACCTTCAATTTTTATCCCGCGCTTTTTGCTGTCTATAGTATCTAAAACTTCAAATCTGATATTTTTAAAAAGGTCTTTTATAAAATCCATGCCGACGTACTTATCTATTTGAGCATATATGTCGTCAATTGATGAAATTCCGCGCTTTATAAAATATTTTCCATCTTCCCCGAAATCGTCCGCAATGATTATTCGTTTTTCATCGTCTCTTAGACTGCACTGCATTTTGACTTCTTTTGAAAGTGCGACGATATCCCGTGCATTGCCAAAATCCGCCCGGTTCCTTTGAGTGTACAGGTTATTAAAAAAAAGCGGCAGGTCGAGTGTCGTACGCTGTCCTTTTTCTTCTCCCGTAAATATATATCCGTCTTTTCTACATTCGTTTTCAAATATTTCTTTAAGCAGCTCCGGTTTGTAGTCTTCAATGGTTAAAATGTTGTTTTTGCTGAAACGGCTTCTAAGCCCCGGGTTCATTTCCAGCAATTCGTCCATAGGTTTCGGGTATCCCGCCATTATCATGCAAAATCTGTATCTGTCGGGGTTTGTCATTATAGGTACAAGTGTATCTATAGCCTCTTTCGGATAATTATGCTCGTCTCCTTTTTCATTTAGAGAATATGCATCGTCAATAAACAAAACGCCGTCTTGGGCGCGCTCCACACATTCTGTCGTTTTAACCGCCGTTCCTCCTACGTACTGATCGACAAGATCGTCACGCTTGGCTTCTATCGTCATTCCTTTAGAAAGTATTCCCTCATTGTAGAAAATTTGTCCGATAAGCCTTGCAACCGTGGTCTTACCCACACCGGGATTGCCTTTTATGATAAAATGCGGAACGGGATAATTGAAATTTGACTTCAAAACACCATCAAGGCGCTCATTTGAATAGGGTTTATCATTTTTATGTTTTGTATAAATCTTTCCGTTTTTTTCAAATTCATAACGTTTCATCCGGTAATCACGTATAATCTCGTCTATACGTGACGACACGCTTTCCCAACCCTTAGTTGAATGTAATTTTTCGAGAGGATCCGATTCATCCGCTCTTTTGTACTTGCCATATATCTTTTTTACATCTTCTTCTGTCAATTTGACATTTTGTTCATCTGATGCGGACATAAATTCCAGAAGATTATTAAAAATTGCATGAAGATATCCCGACTTATTTATATCTCTGTTCGCCTCCCTGCTTAAATACATAATAGACGAGGCAAGTTTTTTTCTTCGGCTGTTTGGGAAATTAAGATTTTTTCCCTTATCTCCTATTATACGTAGATAATCCAGCAAATACATAATTTCATCGAGGTTCGGAAGTCCTACTTCAAGTGCAGTTCCCCTATTCATAGTTCCGTCGTCATTAAAAAAACGATTTTTTAAAATATAACCGTTTTCCATGCTTTCAAACATCTTGTCGAGATCCGTCCTTGACATTTGAGGAGCCAGAAATATACAAATGTTTGAATTTGTATATGCACTGTATTCGTCCCACAAGTGGGAAACAAGCTCCAGATACGGTTGCAGCGGCGCCGAACGATCCGTGAAAAAATCCTGAAAAAATGCAAATACTACGGCGGATTTAACCGTACCGTCCGCCATAATTTTTTTTGCATCTTCGAGAAATTCCACGGGAGTGATTTTGGGTTGCTTGTAAACGAGTTTTTTTTCGTTATAACTCTTGTTTCCTTTGCCGTCACTTTTTTTATCTGAATTTGTTTCTATTGTTTCATCATTTTTATCCGTACTTTGTTCTTGAGTTTTTAAATCATCGGTTGTTTGAGATATGATGGAATTTGGTCTTATAATTCGTCTACGTTTTTTAGGTCTCTTAGATTGCTCAGGTACTGAATTTTCGTCCGTCTTGTCTTCTTTTTGAAGCATCGCATTTTTCATGCTTTTGTTCCGGTTTATCGCCCTTACTGCACTTTCATCGTCCAGTACAAATTTTCCGAGGTTTTTGGCTCCGGAATAAAAAACTATCTGTTCATAACCGAGATTTTTTAAATATCCGTTCAGAAACATCCGAAAATTATTTTTCTGGAGATTTTTGGATATGAACATATCATCAAGATGACCATATATTAAAAATACTTTGTTTAAATTACTTTTTTCAAGAATAGAACTCATAAATTCCTAAACTTTCAATCTATCTTTAAGCTCAGTCTTTGTAGAGAGCTTGTTTTTCGTACCTTTAACGCATTCGAGAGCTACTTTTGCACCCGGAGTGTTTTCACATACAACTTGCTTTATGGAGTCACGATAATATTGCTTGCGTTCTTCGTTCGTTTCGTCTCCCTTAATCTGATCTATTTCAAGTTTTGTCTGTACATCGCCGTTTTGCATAAGTTCCGGAGCAAGCGTCACTATGATTTCTTCCCCTGTCGTATCGTTTTCAAGTCCTATGCGAAGTGTACCGTCGTGTCTGTTGTCATCATAGGAATACCCTGTAAAATCAAAATTGTGTTCTTCAAAAAAATCAATTATCTGTTCACTTACATTCTGTCTGGAAAAAGCGTTATTCATGTTTAAAATGCCCTTATAACAGATATTCGCCGCTGCAGGATACATTTTGTTGCTTAAAAGGTCAACATAGTTTTTCATCTGTTCTACGGTGATTTCTTTTACTTTGTCGGATTCCAGAAATGTTTTAATTTCCTCGATTTTACTCAATAAATAATCAAACTGATTGCTCCCGTCTTTAAGTAAATCCGTATAGTCGGCAATCCTTATCCCCACCACATCATCTTCCAAAGTTTTTCCCGTCTTTTTTTCAACTTCCGCTTTAAATTCAGCCGTAATAAATTCCTGATGTGTGAGAAAAGTCTCAATTTCAGATGCAAGTGAAACGGCAAGAGTGTGATAATTATCAAATTCCTGCATTTTACAATCCGCTTTGTAAATTTCATCTATGGTTTGAAGTGCCGTATCTTTGGAAGAGGCGATCGCCGCCTCATAATGTCCGTGATTGAACTGAGTGAACGCATCGTTAAATGCCTTCTCAAGTTCATTTAAAGCCTCATACGAAAACCGTTCGCCTTCATAATCTTTTCTTAGTGACTCTATTAGACCTCGGGTTTCTTCAAGATATTTTTCTGCAAATTCTCCGGCTTTCTTTTCTTTTTCCTGAATATCATGGTTTAAATTCTCAAGTTCTTTAAGATTTCCGGCGTATTGAGTGTTGATTCTGTCTGAAATTAATGACATACTTTTTTCAATTTTTTCGTGATAATTTTTGACGAAGTTATCTTCTATAAAGATGAGTCTGTTTGAGACATCTTCCCTTGATTTTTTGATTTTAGAAAGGTATTCCCGGTATTTTTCCGGATCGTTTACATCGACGAAGTTTTGCATATCGGTTCGATTTATATCCAGCACCATATTCATCTCGTCGGACGCTTGACGATTGAGTTTTAATTGTTCATTCATGTCGAAAGATAGAGTTTTTCTAAAAGAACCGATGGTTTCATTCAAGGCGCCGCTTTCTATTTCAGAAATCCGGCGGTTTCTTTCTTCCGCATGCTTTCTTGCGGCGTTCGCTCCGGCACGTACGGCCGCAGCTCCTCCGGCTACGATAGCTCCTCCTACCATGACGGTACCTACGATAGGCAGAGCAAAGAGTGCCAACGGCAAAAGCATCAAGCCTCCTGCTTCTCCGCTCATAAAACCTCCTTTACACTTTTCTTTCACGAATTCTTTTTTCAATTAATTTTCCGGTTGCACGAAGTTCAGTATTTGAATTTAACGTCAAATCGGAAACATTATCTGTAAAAGTTACAATTTCTTCACCGTTTTCAATGTTTAAGACTTCCACGATATGTGCATAAATTTGCCTTGCATACTCAAGATTTTCGGAGCCTGAAAAATCAATATATAAAATAAAACGATTTTCCACGTTCGTATCTTTTTCGTACGGCACTATATACAGCATGATTCTCGTACCCGTAGAGTTTTCAAATACAAGTTCCAGCCAATCCCTCGTGTCGACCTTTGAATAATCTTTGCCGTACTTAATTTCCATATAACGAAAATAATCCGCCTTGGAAGACCTTTCAGCCTCAACGGCACGAAAACCGCCTATATTATCCATCCATACGAGATTAAGTTCATCTTCAAAAAATGTTATGATTTTTTCGCCCCATTCACTTCTAAGGCACGATGCTCTATATCTGTTTTTATATAAAATCTTCATTTTATTGAATCGTTCGGTAAGATTGTCGAGTTTTTTTATATACTCTTCCATCTTTTCACTGTCAATTCCGGATGCTGTCTTTAAATATGCCGTCTCACCCATTTTTTGAGCCTTGCCGATTTCTTTTCCCATTTCGGCTATTTCATTTGAAATATAACCGTATTCGCCATAACTCCAATAGTTTATTTCAATGCTGAGCTTTTTTTTAAGTTCCTTGTCCAAGGTTTTTAAATTCAGTGAGTTTACTTCATCAAACCAAGTTTTGACTTCGTCTGTAAGTTGTAAATGCAATAAACCGGTACGGGTTTTCCATAAATAATACTGTCTTTGCCAATTCTCGTAAGATTCATTGATATCAAATTTCAACCTGCTTAATCCCGTTCTTGCCGATATCGCAATTGCAATTGTCGCCTCAAAAAGTCCCGCCTTGTACAATGTTCTGCCCTCACAAATGGCGGTATAAAAAGAGTTGAGCCTGCGCGGATAGAATTTTTCATGCGGAGTTTTTTCAACTTCTTTGTAAAGCAGGGCGGTTTCGGTCATGTACTTGTTCGCCTCCTCTTTACTCACCCTTGCTTTATTTTCCGTACTTTGGCGCAAATTCTCCGTCAATTTTTTAATTTCTTGCGACTTTTCAAGTAGCTTTCGCTCTTTTTCTTCCGTGTCGGCAAGTAATTTTTGATACTGCATATCCATTTTAAGTTGTTCGTTTTGGATTGTGCGATCTACGCTGTCACGATACTTTTTTAATAAATTTTCATATGTCTTCTGAACGTTCGCATCGTGAGAATCGAGCGTAGTTATCATACGTTCCCGATATTCATCAAGTTCTCTGCGGTTTTCTGATACGAGATTTCTTCTGATACGTTCGGTTTCTCTTTTATTGCGTTCAAATTGTATTTGTAGTTGATTTATCTCATTTTCCAGCGTCCTTAGATCCTTTGCCATAAATTACTCCTTTTTACCGACTTTAAGGGTCTTTTCTATGTCATCGGATTTTTTCTGCTGAGCTTTAACAAACAAAGCAATCTGCTCTTCAATTTTGCCTATAAGATCATCCGCCTCTTTTATAAGTTTTTCAACAGGCACAAAATCTTTATCCTTGTAAAATTTCAATATGTCGAGATCTACCTTGTATTTGCCCTTTATTTCATCAAAATCTTTAAGATATTTTGAATAATCTTTCTCCTGTTCGTCCTGTAAAGCCTGCAAACGGTTCGTATCTAAAAAAGTATCGTTCGAAACTTTGCAAGGTTGAGAAATAGGAGGTTCGGTGTGATTTAAAAACGGCGTTTCAGCGACGGATTTTTGCTTGGATACTTCTTCAACACGTAAAGTTTCTTCTTCACTGTTAAAGCCGCCGGTAAATATGTTGTCCGTATCGAAAGTACAGGTTTCCGCACTTTGGGAAGTTTTTAAAGAGTTTTTAGATAAAGCCGTATTTTGATTCGTTAAACTTTGTAAATTTTTAGTCTCCGGCAAGTTTTTTGAAAATTTCGTTTCCTTTGTATTTTCATTCTGATTTAAATTCTTCGAATTTCCCGTTCCCGACGTATTTTCATTTGAAAGTATTTCCACTTTATACTTTCTCATTGAAACGGGAGTTAAAATAAGTTTAACCTCTCCTAAATTAAAGGCGGATATTTCTTCCAAAAATCCGCCTTTTCTGATGATACTCAACTTAAAGGAATTTATCGTGTTTATTCTAAAATAAGCGGGACAACCAGCTATATTAGGGCAAAACGTAATCGTATCGCTGATTTTATCTTCAATTATGTTGAAATTGTTGAACCGGTAAGTACCGCTATCCGAACGAAAATCGGTGAGACTCACCTCTTTATTGTCACTTTCAAGCCATATGAAAAATTGAGTCTTCCTATTTTCAACAACATCCGCATAAAAGTTAAAAACCGCTTTATCCTTTGCATTCCACTCAAATTCCATCTCTATTTGCATCCGCCTTTTTTTTAAACTCTTTCCAAACTTTCATTGCACTTTTGGAAGGCACACCCACCATATATACATTTTCTTCGGTGACGTTTATCTCTATGTTTCTTTTTTCGGCTTTTTCGTAATAAGTTTCAAAAACCGATTTGTACCTTTCAGAAAGTAAATGTATCCTTTGGTTGGACGAGCCTCTGAAAGGTTTGCCGTCGTCGAGTTTTTTTTCGTAATGTCCGTCTATTAAAATATCAGTGTAGCTTAAAAGTTGTATTTTGCTTTCGTCGGTTCCGTTTTCGAGTTCTTCTCTTAAAAAACCGCTGTATATAATCACTCCGTAATCACGCTTTGTTTTTATGAGTTTAAGCATTTTTACCAGTTCAAAAGATTGTAGAAATGGTTCTCCGCCTGTTATTGTAATTCCTTCACTGTTTTCTGCATCAAGAAAAATTTTTGAAAGCTCCTCAGGAGTGTATTCTTTATAAAATCCTTCGTTCATTTCTTTTGCAATACATCCTTCGCAGTTAAAACAGCACCCGTGAACCCATAACGCCGATCGTAAATACGGCCCGAGCACGGAAGTATAAGGAACGAAATGCGAAATTTTAATCAACGGACAGCCCGTAGTTTCTGCATAATGCCGCCAAACCACCTTGAAAACCGGAGGCTACCGCATTGAACTTCCATTCGCCGTTTCGTTTATAAATCTCACATACGACCAGCGCCGTTTCAATTGAAAATTCTTCTTCCAAATCAAATCGGATCTGATCTTCACCCACGGTGTCAAATTCATTTGCAAGTTTTGCAACACGAATATAGGCGTTTGAAACCTGCCCGAAATTTTGTCCCCTGATTGCCGCCTCGTGAATTGTGACGCATATCGCAATTTTTTGGATTTCATCGGGAAGTTTGGTAAAATCAATGATTATTACTTCGTCATCGCCTTCACCTTCCCCGGTAAGATTGTCGCCTTGATGCACGACCGCACCGTCACGTCCGTTAAGGTTGTTGTAGAAAATAAAATCTTCGTCTCTCAAACATTTCCCGTTTGCTCCCAAAAGAAAGGCGGAGGCATCGAGATCGAAATCCGCCTGTCCGTCATATTTGTTGGTATCCCATCCAAGTCCTACAAGCGCCAGTGTCATTTGCTTGTCGAGATTGACTCTCTGTCCTTTTTGAAGATTAACAGCCATTTTTATCCTCCTTAATTATATTTATCTACAAGTGCTTGCAGTCCTCCGGCATAGCCTGCGCCGACCGCATTAAATTTCCACTCGCCGTTGTATCTGTAGATTTCACAAACAAGAAGTGCCGTCTCGATGGAAAATTCTTCGCCCAAATCAAACCGAATTTGATCTTCACCTGCGCTGTCAAATTCATTTGCAAGCTTTGCAACCCTTACGAATGCATTTGAAACCTGTCCGAAAGTCAGACGATTGCTTTCATCATATATCGTCACACATATCGCAATCTTTTGAATTTCGTCCGGAATTTTCGTAAAGTCGATTATAATTACCTCATCGTCTCCTTCTCCGGCGCCGCTCCTGTTATCACCTTTATGTACCACTGCGCCGCTCCTGTCGGAAAGATTGTTGTAAAAAACGAAATCCTTTTCATCTATCAGCTTATCATTTTTTCCGAGCAAAAATGCGGAGGCATCAAGATCAAACGATCCTCCGGTATCAAACATATTTACATCCCAGCCGAGTCCTACGAGGGCAAGTTTCATCCCCTTATCCAAACTTACTCTCTGTCCTTTTTTTAAGTTAATAGCCATGTCTACCTCACTAAATTTAACAATAATAATTTATCCTTACAAATTCTTGTTACCGTTTTATTGACTATCATCTCTAAAAATCGATACTATCAAAAAAATCAATTTGTTATTTTTTGAAAACTGAGTTTTCAAATCTTCCCGAATGTGGATTAAATCAATTCCGATATTTTAATTCTGCAAATTATGAATACAAATTCACCAAACTTGTAATATAGCTTGCGTCACGAACCGGCTGTCCGATTGCATTAAATTTCCATTCCCCTTGATATCTGTAGATTTCTCCCACGACGAGACCGGTCATGCCGTCATAGTTATCCGAAAGATTGTACCTGCATATTTCATGGTTGCTTTTAACATTTACAAGCCTTATGAACGCATTTTCTATCATGCCGAAATGTTGTTTTCTCTTATCAGCCTCGTAGATATTCACTACAAAAACGAGCCTTGAGACATCTTGCGGAACCCTGTTTAAGTCTACAAATATCTGTTCATCGTCGCCCTCACCCTCTCCGGTTCGATTGTCGCCTTGATGAATTATCGCATCACTGTAATGAATGAGATTGTTGTAATAAACAAGTGACGCATTTATATCTTGACTGTTATATAACTTCCCGTCGCCTCCGAGCAATATCACGGACGCATCACAGTCAATATCCTCTTCAGCTTCTTTGGAGCCGAAAAAGCCTTTTAAAAATCCCCCGTTATTGTTCGTTTTCTGAGCTTCATCCCAGCCCAGACCGACCATAACGGCGCTTAACCCGGGTTCGCCTTTAGTCAAATCGATTTTTTGCCCTTTTCTTAAATTAATCCCCATATTTTACATCTCCTGAAATATTTATAAATTGTGTAAACGTAAGAGAACTTGAGAATAATTTTAAAAATCATATGTTTTAACGG
>CAMYCP010000003.1 GCA_947254385.1 uncultured Filifactor sp.
CTAAGTATAATACTTTTTATCATTTTTTTATTTATTTATTGTTTATTTTAACGTTAATATATCATTATTGTACTACATTTTTTAACGCTTTTAAGTATTATGTAAATTATGATTAGACATACATACTGCATTTTTTAAAGCTAATCAATACTAGCTGAATGTATCATACTAGATAATATTGTAGAAAAACAAGTATTTTACTTACACCTTTCTTCCGTTTACCAAATCGTCGCTATCGGAAATAATACTGCAAATCGATAGAAAAATCATTAATGTTATAACGTTTTAGTGGTACTTTTCACACTTATTTCATTCAAAATGACGCCCAAAGTATGTTCGATGTAATAAATTAAATGATATTTCTATTAAAGAATAGTATAGGTTGTGTTTTTATGTGCAATATATTTGTTTATAAATGCAAATAGCTATAAATTGTGTTATTATATTAAAAGTAAATGTGAAAACAGTGTAAAAATTTTTAAGAATATGGAGATTTTATGGCAGAAAATTTGGAATTTAAGATTTTGTATCGCATACAAAACAAGTATTCACCGTTTTGGGATAATTTTGCGGTTATATTGGATGCCTTATTTAAGTATGGCGCTCTTTTGATAGTAATTACCGCAGTATTTCTGTATTTTAAAAAGACGCGCCGAATCGGGGAAAGCATGATGATATCCCTCATTTTGTCGCTCGTTGTATGTAATATGTTTTTAAAACCCCTGATTGGACGAACCAGACCATTTGTTCTCGATCCGTACGTATATATGCTTATTTCTCCCCCTACGGACGGAAGTTTTCCGTCGGGGCATACCTACAGTACATTTGCGTGGGCGACGGCGCTATTTTTGCATAAACGTATCTGGGGACTTTTGGCGCTTTTTGTCGCATTCGGCGTAGGCTTGTCAAGGCTCTATCTCTTTGTACACTACCCTTCAGATGTTGCGGCGGGGGCTGTGCTTGGAATTTTGACTGCCGTCATATCCGAAAAATTGATACTCCTCACGGAGAAAAGCAAAAAATGAAACTCATAGCCGTCGGCAATTTAAAAGAAACATATCTTAGAAATATGCAGGAAAAATTTATCAAAAACATACCCGATTTTACTTTAACGGAACTTAAAGCCGAACCCGTAAAAGATAACGTTTTAAAGGCGTTGGATATTGAGGCGGAGCGAATACTTAAAAAAATATACCCGAATGAATATGTGGTATTATGTGATTTGGCGGGCAAAAAAGTAACCGAGGATCTGATTAAAAGGGATTTAAAATTTGAAAACGTTACTTTTGTAATAGGTTCAAGCTACGGCTTATCCGAAAAAGTAAAAAGACGAGCCGACGTAAGGTACAATTTTTCGAATATGACTTTTCCTCATCAGCTTTTCAGAATGGTATTGCTTGAAATTTTGAGCAATATAGCGCTTGAACGGTAACAGTCTTGAAGACACGTTATAGCCTTTATAATGTCCCTAAAAACTGATACACTGTAAACTCAATATTTTATTTTTTAAAAATGAAGTTTTTAGAGCTTTCCTAAGGTTGTATTGCAAAAAATTCAGTTAAAACTAATACCGACATTTCTTATGCAACTTGGTATTATATGGTGTATGGAAGTTTTATATTAATAATTTGGAGAATTTATGAAGATAGTTATAATAGGTGCGGGCAAGGTAGGCGAGGCGTTGATAGAACACCTGTCCGAAGAAGAACACAGCATAACCGTCGTGGATTTAAAAGCCGACTTGGTCGAAAAACTCAGAGATCATTTTGATATAATCGGCGTGGTCGGCAACGGTGCAAGCTATGATGTGCAAAAACAGACGGAAATGGAGAATGCCGATATGTTGATTGCCGTCACCAACTCCGATGAGGCGAATATCTTGTGTTGCCTGACCGGCAAACGCATGGGAGCTAAATATTCGGTAGCCAGAGTTAGAAATCCCGAATATTCGAGCCATATCGACTTCATGATGGAAGATTTGGGAATAAACCTCATCATAAACCCCGAGCTTGAGGCGGCAAACGATATCTACCGCATTTTAAGCTATCCTATGGCTGTGAGCGTGGAAACCTTCGCCAAAGGCAAAGTCAAAATGTTCGGCATAGACCTTGACGAAGATACCGACCTTGACGGAGTAAGTCTTATAGACTTAAAAAAAGAATACGGACACGATATCCTGGCGTGTATAGTTGAAAGAGATGACAAAGTAACCATTCCCGACGGCAATTTTAAACTTCACGGGGGCGATCGCATCTACGTGACCGGCGAACTTTTTAAACTGCAAAACTTTTTTAAATCGCAGAAAATTTTTAAATCTCGTGCCAAAAGCGTTATGATAATAGGCGGAGGAAAAATCACCTACTATCTATGTAAAATGCTCGTAAAAAACAAGGTGGAAGTAAAAATAATAGAAATAGATAAAAAGCGCTGTGAAGAATTGAGCCGTTTGATACCTAAAGTTGAAATAATAAATAACGACGGCAGTTTGCAGGAAGTTATGGAAGAGGAACATATAGCAAGCTACGATGTGGCGATATCCTTAACAAATATCGACGAAGAAAATATAATAATCTCACTTTACGCCAAGGATAAAGGGGTCAACAAAACAATCACCAAGCTGAGCCGCAGAGATTTGATAAAAATCCTCGAACGTGTCGGGCTGGACACTCCTATAACTCCCAAAGATATAGCCGCCAACCGGATTGTAAGATATGTAAGGGCCAAACAAAATTCCATAGGCAGCAGCGTGGAAACCTTGTACAAAACGGCGGGCGACAAAGTGGAATCCCTCGAATTTAAAGTAAGCTCCACATTTAAAGGAGCGGGAATAACCTTAAGAGATTTAAAACTTAAGAGTAATATACTCATAGCCTTGATAATACGCGATCGCCGTACAATATACCCCCGCGGGAACGACGCTATAGAATGTGGCGACAGAGTGATAGTAGTTACCACGCATCTGTATCTCGACGATCTTAACGATATTTTGTTGTAAATCTCTAAAAACTTATGAAAATCAGATATTATCATAAGTTTTATCTTATAGTAAAAGCCGACAGAAAAATCATTAAGGTCGCACTTTTGAAGAGCAAATCGGCACACTCGCTTTGTTTTCGGTGAAACGCGAAGTGTTCGATTCAGTAAATTATATTTAGAAATAATTTTTCAACCTAAATTAGCTGGGGAGTGCTTTTTAACGATTGCGACAATTAGTAGAACTCTAAAGTGGCGGTCACGATAAATTTAATGATATCTCTATCATAAGGATAGTATTAATTTTTAAAGAATGTATTGCATTTTTAGAGAACTTATTATTTTAAAAAATGCGCTATTTTTAAATACAAAAGGAAAATCATGATTAAACCATATTCAAATATGAACTTTGAAATGATAAGGTATATAATCTCAAACATAATGAGAATAGAAGCTTATCTTATGACGGTTCCGCTCGCCATATCCCTCTATTTGAAGGAAGACTCCGCCAAAGGCTTTGTAATCAGCATTTTTATACTGATTTTACTTTCCTTCTTTCTTTCACGCAAAAATCCGACCAAAACCGAATTTTACGCCAAAGAAGGCATGATAATGGTATCTTTGGCGTGGGTTATCTTATCTCTTTTTGGGAGTTTACCGTTCTATATAAGCCGTGAAATCCCGATTTTTATAGATGCGTTTTTTGAAACCGTATCCGGTTTTACAACCACGGGCGCAACAATACTTAACGATATAGAAAGCATGAGCAAAGGGCTGCTCTTTTGGCGGTCGCTTACGCACTGGATAGGCGGCATGGGTGTGCTTGTGTTTGCAATGGCGGTTCTTCCACAACAAAACGACAACGGAATGTACATAATGAAAGCCGAAGTCCCGGGACATTCAGTCGGCAAACTGGTGGCGAAAGCCTCATACACGGCACGAATACTCTACGGAATTTATATTTTCTTAACCGTCGTGGAAATCGTCCTCCTGCTTGCGGGGGATATGAGCTTGTACGACAGTTGTATCCACGCCATGTCTACCGGCGGAACAGGCGGATTTTCATGTCGTAACGCAAGCGTTGCATACTATGACAGCGCCTATATAGATACGGTAATAAGCGTATTTATGGTACTCTTCGGAATAAATTTCAACCTGTACTATTTCATCTTAATAGGAGAATTAAAAAATTTTTATAAAAGTGAAGAACTTAGGACATACCTTGGAATAATCTTTGTAGCTACGGCTCTGATAGTTTTAAATATCTATCCTCAAATCGGATCCGTATCTCATGCAATTAGGCTTGCATTCTTTCAAGTCTCGTCCATAATCACCACCACGGGTTTTATAACGGCTGACTATACAAAATGGCCTTTATTTTCCCAAGGCATACTCATGCTTATAATGTTTATCGGGGCAATGTCCGGTTCTACCGGAGGCGGAATAAAAGTATCGCGTGCAGTCATAGCTACCAAAAAAGCATTTGTGGAACTTAAACGCACCGTACACCCGAAACGGATAAAATCCATAAATTTTGAGGGAAAACCGATAAACGACGGAGTAATAGACGCAATTTTCGGCTATCTATGGCTCTACATCCTAATATATCTTATATCGTGTATGCTGCTTTTATTTCAAAATTTTGATATGCTCTCCGTATTCGGGGCGGTTACAACCTGCATAAACAACGTAGGGCCGGGGCTTGGGATATGTAACCCCGTATCCAACTTTGCGGAATTTGATTTTGTATCCAAAATCGTCCTCTCCTTTGATATGCTGGCGGGACGGCTTGAGATATTTCCTATGGTGGCACTCTTCATGCCGTTTATGTGGCGCAAGAGAGGATAAAATTTGATAAAAAAACGACATTAGTGTATATTGTATGTATGGAAAACGGTTTATAAAACTTTACAGGAGGTAATCATGAACAGAGCACAACTTGAACGTATGCAAAACGGCAAAGGATTTATTGCGGCACTGGATCAAAGCGGCGGCAGCACGCCCAAAGCGCTCAAAAAATACGGCATAGCTGAAACCGAATACAAAAACGATGAAGAAATGTTCGACCTTATCCACAAAATGAGAGAAAGAATAATCAAAAGCCCTTCATTTACGAGCGAACACATACTGGGCGCAATTCTGTTTGAAAAAACAATGGACAGAACAATTGACGGCATCGACAGCGCCGACTTTTTGTGGGATACAAAAGGCGTAGTACCGTTTTTGAAAGTTGACAAAGGCTTAGCCGAACTTCAAAACGGAGTACAACTTATGAAACCGATGCCGAATTTGGAAGAACTCTTGGACAGAGCCGTAAAAAAACACATATTCGGCACTAAAATGCGCTCCGTAATAAAAGAAAAAAACGAAACCGGCATCAAAAAAGCAGTTAAACAACAATTTGAAACGGCAAAAAAAATAATATCTAAAGGCCTTGTACCTATAATAGAACCCGAAGTTGACATAAATGCACCGGATAAAGCCGAAATAGAAACTATCTTGCACGCCGAACTTAAAAATCATATCGAAAAATTGACTGCAAATGAACTCATAATGCTGAAACTTACAATTCCGACAAACCCCGATCTCTATCTTGACTTGACGAAACTACAAAGCGTAGTTAGAGTTGTGGCGTTGTCCGGCGGATATTCGAGAGAAAAAGCGAACGAACTCCTTTCATTAAATCACGACATGATAGCAAGTTTTTCCCGAGCCTTGACCGAAGGCACGAACGCAAAGCAAAGCGACGATGAATTTGACGAAACACTCAAAACCTCTATAAAATCAATATATGACGCATCCATAAAATAAAACTGTATAAATAAGGAAGTTGTGAAACAAAAATTCTTAATGCACAAATTTACAACATAAGATTTTACACGGTTTTACAAACTTCCTTATTTTGTTGTAAAACAACGAATAATATATCAATTCCTTTTTACAATACACATTTTATCGGATTTTCCGGTGTGATATTTTTTGTTAATTCGTTCATTTTTTAACACCGGTAAATATTATATTTTCAATAAAACGGCTATGTAAATATAACTTTTAAATTATTCAGGAGGAGATTATGAAAAAATTAGTTTTAATTCGCCACGGGGAAAGCGAATGGAACAAACTCAACCTATTTACCGGCTGGACGGACGTACCCTTGTCCGAACAGGGGAAAAAAGAAGCCTGGGAAGGCGCAAAAACGCTTAAAGCCGAAGGCTACGACTTTGACATATGCTTCACATCGTACCTAAAACGTGCCATACACACACTCAACATCGTACTTGACGAAATGGACAGAAACTTTTTGCCCGTGCATAAAACATGGCGCCTTAACGAACGCCACTACGGCGCACTGCAAGGCTTGAACAAATCGGAAACTGCGGCAAAATACGGAGAAGAACAGGTAAAAATCTGGAGAAGATCATTCGACGTGCGACCGCCCGAACTTGCACCGAACGACGAAAGAAGCCCCCGCAACATGATTGCATATAGAGACGTGGACAAAAACCTGCTCCCCCTTGCCGAATGTCTTAAAGACACGATAGCACGGGTAGTGCCGTACTATGAAGAAAACATCAAACCCGCCATGGACGAAGGCAAACGCGTACTCGTCGTGGCTCACGGCAACTCCATAAGATCGCTTGTAAAATACATCGAAAACATCTCCGATGATGAAATCACCGCCGTCAATATCCCGACCGGCATCCCCTTGGTATATGAACTTGAAGATGACTATTCATTCATAAAAAAATACTATCTCGGCGACGCTGAAAAAATAAAATTAAAAATAGAAAGCGTCAAAAATCAAGGCAAGAAAAAATAAAAGGAGAGTGTGATGAAACGATTAAAAGCTTTAACGGCGTTGACTTTGACGCTTATTTTGCTGTCAAGTCCGGTGTCGGCGTTAACTTACACGGAACAGAATTTAGGTACGGACGGTAGCGGTTATGATTTTATTTTGATAACTTACAGTGACGGAACGCAAGAAATAGAAACACGTCCGACCGTTATATCGAATGTTCCGTCGGGCTTTGACGATTATATTCCGGACGAACCCGACACTCAAATCACGGGTTATTACAAATACTGTAAACCGTGTGCAAAACCCGAAATGCAAAGACTTATAGGCTTATCCTACAGTCGCATAACCGATGCGAAAAGTGCCAAAGAACGTATGGTCACATTTAAAGTTCCCGTATGGCAAATCGGCAAAAACGGACAAAAAGTTACCAAATACATGAGCCTCACCGTAATGCAACACATTGCGGACGATGTAAAAGAAATCTTCAATGAAATATACAACGGTCCCGAAAAATTTCCGATTCACGAACTCGGCGGTTACGCTTGGAGAAGTAACGGCAAAAACAGTTTCCACTCCACGGGACTTGCAATAGACATAAATCCCACATGGAATCCGCAGTTTGAATATGAAGGCGGGAAACCGCTGGTAGGCAGCTACTATGCTCCCGGCACCGAACCGCGTTCCATAGGAGAAGACTCCGATGTCGTAAAAGCTTTCTTGGGACATGGCTGGAGATGGGGCAGAGAATATAGTCGTCCCGATTATATGCACTTCGATTTCAGCGATTTTGTCGATCCGAGTGAAGAATACAATTATGACGGCTTTTAAGAAAATGTCGCCGAAAATCTGTTTTTTGGATTAAGGCGACATTTTTTGTTTTTTTATAATGAAGTTTTTATACTGATTAGTTTTAAAAAATGTAGTATATATCTAATCGGAATTTGGCGTAAACTATATTACAAAAAATTAAAGTGAAAATTGATACTGCAATTTATTATGCAATTCAGTATTAGATGTTCCCTGTTATAAAACATACAAATAAATTTGATAAAATCAGCCTGTTTACATAATTGGATCTTTATGGACTGATTTTAAAAAAAATTTAAAAAATCTTGCATTTTATTCAATACTTTGATATAATTAATGAAATTTTAGAAAATTTTGGCAATTTACATGATTCTTATATAACTTGTTGTAGCAGTTTGTTTCACATTTACAGAGATATAAAAATCGTATACGGCTTTACGGCATGATATGGTTTGTGGGCGAACTTAACGTGACGATAAAAAACACTGAAACTTAAAAGTGCAGTTTGCGTTCGGCGTTAAGTTTTTTTATAATTTATATTTTTTAATGAGGTGAAAACATGAAGATGTACAAGAAATTATTGGCGCTCGCCATGGCATCGGTTATGATGTTTGGCTTGGGGGGCTGCTCCGTAAGCAAGACCGGAGAAACTCCGGCACCTGCTGAAAAACCTGCCGAAGGCGAAACACCCGCCGAAGGTGAAAAAACTGCTGAAGACGGTAAATATCATATCGGTATCGTAACCGGTACTGTATCTCAAAGCGAAGATGAACTTCGCGCCGCTGAAAAAGCTATCGAACTTTACGGTGACGCCAAAGACGGCGGCATGATCGTACACGACACATATCCCGATGCGTTTATGACCGAACAGGAAACAACCATCTCCAAGATAGTTGCCATGGCGGACGATCCGATGATGAAAGCCATCATAGTAAATCAATCCGTACCCGGCACGGTAGCCGCATTTAAACAAATAAGAGAAAAGAAACCCGACATCAAACTTATACTCTTAACTCCTCAAGAAGACGTGGCAATGGTTGAAGAAGCCGCAGATTTGGTAGTGGATGCCGACAACATCTCAAGAGGGTATCGTATAGTTGCGGCCGCTCAAAAAATGGGCGCTAAAAAATTCGTTCACATTTCTTTCCCTCGCCACATGAGTATTGAAACATTGGCTTTAAGACGCGGTATCTTAGAAGAAGCCTGCAAAGATTTGGGCATCGAATTTATAACCCAAACGGCACCGGATCCGACATCCGATGTAGGTATCCCCGGAGCGCAACAATTTATAGCTGAAAACATCCCAAACTGGATAGCTAAATACGGTAAAGATACGGCATTTTTCTGCACGAATGACGCTCACACCGAACCGCTCCTTAGAGGTATTGCAGCCGGCGGAGCAATATTTGTGGAACAGGATTTACCGTCTCCTATAATGGGTTATCCCAACGCTTTCTCGGTAGACCTTAAAAATGAAGCCGGAGACTGGCAAGCAATCAACAAGAAAGTTGAAGATGCCGTAGTTGCTGCCGGCGGCGGCGGAAGAATGGGTACATGGGCATATTCGCTTGGATACTCCACCACACTCGGCGCAGTGGATCTTGCTATGGAAGCAATCGACGGCAAAGTGGATCTTACCGACATGGAAGCGCTTAAAAAATGTATCGGCAAATACACCGAAGGCGCAAGCTGGATGAGTTCTTACTATGTAAATCGTCAAACCGGCGAACCTGTTAAAAATCACGTACTCGTAGCACAAGATACCTACGTATACGGCAAAGGATACCTCGGCATGGATAAAGTCGAAGTTCCGGAAAAATATATGAACTTGAACGTTGACTTGGAAGCAATCAAAAACGAAAAATAATTAAATTAAACTTAAACTTAAAGGAGGTCGGCGGAAATATCTGCCGGCTTTCGTGTTTATATCGGAAAGCGAGTTATAATTTGGATAATATATTACTTCAAGCGAAAAATGTCGGCAAAAGTTTTGACGGCAACGTAGTATTAAAAGACGTAAGTTTCGATCTTAAAGCCGGTGAAATTTTGGGATTGGTCGGAGAAAACGGCGCCGGCAAATCCACTCTTATGAACATAATATTCGGTATGAGCGTAATAGCCGAGACCGGAGGGTACGACGGGGAACTGTTGTTCAACGGTCAAAAAATAGATTTTAAAAGTCCGATAGATGCGTTAAAAGCCGGAATAGGCATGGTGCATCAGGAATTTAATTTAATACCGGGCTTTACCGTATCCGAAAATATAACGTTGAACATGGAGCAAACGAATAAATCCGTTGTATCCCAAATATTCGGATCCAAACTTGAAACCATAGACACAAAAGCTAACCTCACATTATCCGGAAAATCCTTGGACACTTTGGGCGTGGACATAAATCCGGCAGCAATGACAAGCGAAATGCCCGTCGGACACAAACAGTTCATAGAAATTGCACGTGAAATGACGCGTAAGGACGTAAAACTTCTGATAATGGACGAACCCACCGCCGTACTTACCGAATCGGAAGCCGATGTGTTGATGGACGCTTTAAAACGCATATCAAAATCCGGAATAGCTGTAATATTTATATCGCATAGATTGAGAGAAGTTCTCAAAGTGTGTGACGATATAGTAATCCTGCGTGACGGCGTATTGATAGAACATAAAAAAGCTGATGAAATGACCATGGAAGAAATTGCGGGCAAAATGGTAGGCAAAATGGACGAGAAGCGCAACAAACAAAAGGAAGAACTTAAAAAGCTCGCCATGGAACATAAACGCGCGGCGGAAGATCTTGACGACGAAGATGTAATGGTCATAGATAAACTTTGGGTGGATATGCCGGGCGAACAGGTATATGACGTATCCTTAAACGTTAAGAAAGGCGAAATTTTAGGTATAGCGGGACTTGCAGGGCAGGGAAAACTCGGAATACCTAACGGAATTTTGGGAACTTATCCCGTTGGAGGAAAAGTTACGTTTAAGGGAGAAGAACTTAAACTTGGAAATACACTTGACATACTCAAAAAAGGAATAGCATTCGTATCGGAAGACAGGCGGGGCGTGGGGTTACTTTTGGATGAGCCGATTTACTGGAATATTTCGTTTAACGCCATGCAAGTACAAAACAAATACATCAAAAAAATATTGGGCTTAAAATTCAGAGATGAAACCGCAATGAAAAAAGTGGCGGATCAATACATTGACACCTTGGCAATCAAAACGACCGGCAACTCACAAAAAGCGCAAAATCTTTCCGGAGGCAACCAGCAAAAAGTATGCCTTGCCAAAGCGTTCGCCATGCAACCCGAACTTCTCTTCGTTTCAGAACCTACAAGAGGGATTGATATAGGTGCTAAAGAATTGGTACTCAATGCCATAAAAAAAACAAATATCGAAGATAACACCACGGTTATCATGGTATCCTCCGAACTTGGAGAACTTAGAAGTATATGCGACCGGATAGCGGTAATCTGTGACGGCAAAATAGCGGGCATACTTTCGCCTGACGATTCGGAAGCAAATTTCGGTCTTCTCATGAGCGGCGAAAAAATAAATCAGGAGAATAAGTGATTATGATAAAAAAATATATTTCAAAAATAGGCTGGCCCAGACTTATAATAGCTGTCTTTCTGCTGTTGTTATTTTGCGCCGCACCTTTTGCCGGACTTAGGATTGACAGTTCCATAGAAAATGTGTTGAGTAGATTCGGGATGTTTTCCATACTTACACTTTCCATGATACCGATGATACAATCGGGTTGCGGCTTAAACTTCGGTTTGCCGGTAGGCGTAATTGCCGGAATATTGGGCGGAGTTACGGGCATAGAATTCGGCTTTAAGGGAATTCCCGGAATAATTGTCGCTATGCTTTTTGCGGTAATATTCGCTCTTGTACTCGGCGGACTTTACGGACTTCTCCTAAACTGCATAAAGGGCGATGAAATGCTTATAGCTACTTATGTAGGTTATTCGTTCGTGGCGTTTATGAGTATAATGTGGCTGATACTTCCATATAAAAATCCCGTGTCGGTTTTAAGTTACGGCGGTTCGGGACTTAGACAGCAAATTCCGGTATCGGATTACTGGATGAAAAAATTAGTTTTTGAAGACGGCACCAACCAAAGCATAGGTATAATTTCAAATTTTTTAAGTTTTGATATGACTGACGGACTTAAGATAACTACAGGTATGTTTTTATTTTTTGCTATTATGGCATTTTTGGTGTGGGCTTTCTTTAAAACCAAGGTCGGCAGTGCAATGACCGCGGTAGGATCAAACCCCGAATATGCAAAAGCGGCAGGGATAAACATCAACCGCACTCGCCTTATTTCAGTAATGATGTCTACGGCAATTGCGGCAGTCGGAATTATAATCTACCAACAATCTTACGGTTACATTCAGCTTTACACCGCACCGCTGGCGTTTACATTTCAATCCATAGCGGCGATTTTGATCGGCGGTGCGAGCATCAACAAAGCGAGTATACTCAATGTAATAATAGGAACATTTTTATTTCAGGGAATACTCACCATGACACCCGTAGTTATAAACGGGGCGATAGGGATCGACGTATCCGAAGTAATACGTCTGATAGTGACGAACGGTATGATAATCTACGCACTTACAAGGAGGAATAAGGCATGAGCGATAAAATAAAAAATAAACTCAGAGAAAGCGCCGTGCCTATTTTATTTCTTATAATATGTACGGTCGGAATAGCCATAGCTAAACCGCCGGTATCTTACATCACGGGAGAACTCAGCCGAAGAATGGTAAGAAACACTTTTTTGGTGCTGTCTTTGATAATCCCGATATATGCCGGCATGGGGATAAACTTCGGGATACCTTTAGGCGCGATGGCGGGACAAATTGGACTTGTATTTGCGACCGACTGGGGCGTACACGGCGCTTTAGGCTTGGTTGTGGCTATGCTGATAGGTACACCTATAGCAATACTTTTGGGTGAGTTTTCAGGGCGTGTGTTAAACCGTGCAAGAGGCAGAGAAATGATTACATCCATGATGCTGTCATTTTTTATCCTCGGCGTGTATATGCTCTTTTTGCTCTATCTTTGCGGTTCGGTAGTACCTTTCCATAACAAAAAAATCATTTTGTCGCAAGGCTATGGCGTAAAAAACGCACTCACTTTGGACGTTGCCAAGGGATTTGACAATTTGGTGAATTTTACCGTGCAAATGCCGCTCGGTAAACAGATGATTTCATTTGAAGTACCAATAGTTACGATTATTCTTATCGCACTCATATGCGTATTCACCGTATGGTTCAAAAAAACCAAACTCGGACACGACATGAGAGCGGTAGGACAGGATCAGAAAGTATCCTCCAACGCCGGATTATTTACCGACAGAATACGTATTCAATCCATAATAATCTCGACCGTTTTGGCGTGCTACGGACAAATAATCTATCTTCAAAACATCGGCACACTCAACACATACGCCGGACAGGATCAGGCGGCTCTATATGCGGCGGCGTCGCTTTTGGTAGGCGGGGCGAGCGTAAGCCGTGCGTCTATATCAAACGCCATACTCGGCACGGCACTGTTTCACCTAATGTTTATAGTAATGCCGCAAGCAGGTAAAGCGCTCACGGGCGACGCAATGATGGGCGAATTTTTCAGAACCTTTTTAAGCTATGCGGTAGTTACAATATCACTCATCATGCACGCATACGGCAGAGCTAAAAAAGCGGAAGAAGACAGACAAACCGCTCTTGCGGCGACAAGAAAAAGTAAATAAAACAATAAAAATAGACGTGTACAATGTACTCGTCTATTTTTTATCAGTTTGGCCATCAATTTTGTGTAAAAAAATACTGTAATTTCAATTTGAAATTACAGTACAAAAATGGTGCAGGTGGAGAGATTTGAACTCTCACGATATCACTATCGCCGGATTTTGAGTCCGGTGCGTCTGCCGTTTCGCCACACCTGCCCGATACTTGTACATATTAACATAGGCAAAATATTTTGGCAAGTATTTTTTTATAATTCATACAAAAATTTGTTACATCCCGGCCGGTAAATGTAAAATATTATATGTAAACATAATATTTGTCTTTGGGTATAGGCGAATCTTTCACATTACCGACAAAAAATACAAAAATATGGAAATCCTCGTGACTGATTTTAACACAATTAGAAACTTTGCTATCACAAGGAATAAATATTAACGAAATTTTTCAAAAACAACTCTAATATGCTGTAAATATGTTCTTATACTGATAAGCGTTAAGATATATAGTATAATTTCTGATATGGTAAAATTAAAACATAGGATATTATTCCGATAAAATGCATAATGCTATTCCTATAATATTGATATTGTTCCGATAAAATTGTACAATAAGCTGAATTGGAGGGAATAAATTATGTTTATGACCGTAAAACAAGCCTCGGAAAAATGGGGTATTTCGGATAGAAGAGTAAGGATTTTATGTGCTGAAGGTAAAATACCGGGAGCATATCAAGAGGGCAAGGCTTGGAAAATACCGATTGATGCAGTTAAACCGGCAGATGGACGTTGTTGAACTTGTAAAGGAAAATGGAAAAATTAATGAAAGAGTGATCAAACAAATTCATTCAATCAATTCAACAATGTGTACGAAAAATAATTTCTTATAAATTTTACAAAAATTAAAAAATATGGTATAAACAAGTGTAATAATTGTAGTAAGCGTGAAAAAATATTCATTAAAATCAAAAATGAATAACGTTCACCTTGTTAAAATGCAAAATATTGTTTTCAAACATTCTTATGCAAATATCTAATAAATACGTTGAAAATATATTTAAAAAAATGAGCAAAGGAACTTGAATTTTATGAAAACAATTGTAAAATGTCAGCAAACAGCAAACAGCAAACAGCAAACAGCAAACAGCAAACAGCAAACAGCGTATATTTTGCCGAAAAAAGTGCGATGTATTCTTGCGCTCAAAAAAATCCGTCTAAAAAGCGTCTAACCGATAAAATAAAGTTAGGCGCATTTTACTATATGTTAAAAAAATCACAAAAAGTTATTTAAAAGGGGTGATACCTATGAACAGGATTTTCCATAGCGGATAAGCATTGAAGGAAACCTCTGAAAACTTCATTCTCAAAAAATAAAAATATTGATCTTACAATGTATCAAAATTTATTTTTTTGACTTTGAATTTTTAGAGATACCTAAACTTATCTAAAACACTGAAAACTTAAAAATATGTACAATAGTAGTTTTTTATACAATATTTTACACTATGATATTTAAAGTATGGAGAACCTCTAAGAAATCCGTATAAAAAAACAAAATATTGATTTTACAATGTTTAAAATTTTATCAATTTTTAGAGATATCCAAAATAATAAAAAGCAGTCAATTAAATCGAACATTGCAGCGTTCGGTGAAAGTGTATAGTTCACATTAAGTGTTCAGACTGATTAACAAAACTTACGAAAGGAGACAAAATGAAACAAAATCTGAAAATCAACACTCAGATAAAAAAAGCGTTGTCGCTTTTTCTCACAATCCTCATGATCATGACGCTTATGCCGTACGGAATAGCGCCTAATGTGTATGCGGAAACTTTCAGTTCCGCAACCGACGTATGGAAAGCGATAGAATTGTCAAATGAAAAGAGAACGGAACATTATAAACAGTATTCTTTGTTATCTTATAAGTATTCGCCGGATGACGTTATTAAAATTGCTGAATCGCACTGGAGAGTAGTTAATGTAGCGTCAGGTTCTTCTAACAGTGATCCTTATGCCGGAGCTATTATATATTACTTTGATAACGATAAATTGTCTGCAAATATAGAAAGTGTTACATTTATTGCAGATCCACCTGTTGTTCCTTTAGCACGTAAGAAAGTATTTACTAAATCGCCGGTTGGAAATACATTTATATGGCATACTAAGCAGACAGATACTGTATTCTTAGGACCTGTAGGAGCAAATTATAATGCTAATATAGAAGTTAAACTAAAAGACGGGCAAACTTTGGTAAGTTTAGGTTTAGAAAACACGCCGATAACTATGTACCAAGTTTGGACGGACAAAGATCGAAAAATAGTCACAAATGGAGAAAATAGTACTATAATTTTCAATAAAGCTCTGGTCAGTCCGGATAATGAAGAATTATTTAAGTTTCCAAAAGCAACTAATCAGCCACCTAAGGCATATTTAAAATATGACAGTTCTTCCAAAACGTTAAAAGTTATACATCAACTAAAATTCACCGATGCAGTTGGAATATCGACTACTAATGATTCTGGAAAACCAGCTGTATTTTATGTAAATGAAAAATTACCTGAAGCAATAACAAATTTATTTGATAATACTTCAGGCGGAGCTGATGCTATATTGTACAGATCTGACGATAAAGGAGAAAAGTTTTCCTCAGATACACCTGTATATGATTTGAATTTTGAAGACGATACTTATTCCCCCGGTTGGAAGAAAGTAACTACGTATGAGAACACTAATCAGGATATATCTTTGAAAGGAAAATCAAATCTAATAACGAAAAAAACATGGGATGAAGTAAGAGGAAATGTCAATGCTATCTTAGATCCAAGGACACTTGGACAAATTCACTTTTATACTACAGAATATAAATTGCAAGATGCCAAAAGCATTAAAGAATTAGTTGAAGCGGTTAAATTGGTACAACAATCATATGGAAAAGCCATGGTTGTAACGTGGTTTTCTGCACATGTTGCAACCAAAATAGGCCCAGCAATAGGTGCGACATATGTAGGCAAAGATGTAACAGGTGAACCTGGGAATATACCTAATTCTCAAAGTGTGGCTATTTTTGATATGGCTTATGATTCTGATAAAGACGGTATACCGGATATACTGGAAGATGAAAATATTATAAAATCTGACGATCCCGATACTGACAAGGATGGTGTTCCTGACGGAACGGAAGCATTGGATCATGAAACTTTGCCTAATGATCCAGGTAATTATAAACCTGATAAACCTGAAGCAACCAAATATTACAACGGTGAAAAAGATACAAATATTGATCCCAATACTATAGAAACGCCTTTACCCAAAAAAAATGGGATTAAACTGACGTTTAGCTATAAAAAAACTGATTATTATAATCCTAAAGATAAAACTATTCTATTAGTACCGCAAACTGGCGCATTCCCCGTAAAAATCGGACTTTATGAATACACGGAAGTTGGAGGCAAGATAGAATTAGTAAAACCTGTTGCCGACGACCATAAACAGAACGCAACTTATGACAATTATAAGAAAAATAAATTTGCAGACCAGTTTGTGATCGAAAATATAGACTTAAGTGCGATGCCCGACGGGACAAAACTTATCCTTGTGGCAACATCACCCGACGGAAATGTATACAACTACGGCACTAAGTTTGTTGTAGAAGCTGAAGAAATAATAGGACCGGTAGATCCTGACAAAGTGAAACCCGACCCTCAAAAATATTGGACAGTGACATTTAAAGCGGGAGATAATGGAGCATTAAAAGATCCGGCTGCAAATACGGTTTATGTAAATAAAAATGCAGACAAAAAATTTGTGGATATAACAAAACCTGAAACGAAACCTGACACCGGATACAAATTCGACAAATGGAGTATAGAGGACACAACACCAATAGACCAAAACTTGGAAGTAACAGCAAACTTTGTAGCGGTAGCGGACCCTGACGAAATAGGACCGGTAGATCCTGGCAAAGTAACTCCGAAACCCGACCCTCAAAAATATTGGACAGTGACATTTAAAGCGGGAGATAATGGA
>CAMYCP010000004.1 GCA_947254385.1 uncultured Filifactor sp.
ATATATGATTGACACATTGAAGATTATCGCATAACGTATAAAAATTTTTTCAAAAATATGCATTTGCTATTGCTAATAAAAAAATTAAAAAAATATAAATTTGGTATTGCAATTTATAGTTCAATCATTTATACTAAACAGGTATGTTTTATATAAATTGTTGCAAGCGGAAACTTTTTGATTATAATTAAAAAAGTCCGCCTCGTTCCTGCGTGAACCTGATACAACAATTATTGCGATGAAGCGGGAGGTTGCTTGAGAATATGCCGTATTCGTGCGTGGGATCCGGGTATTGTCGAGGTAATTTCCGTGGAGAAGCGACATCATTGAATGTAGCGGCCGGACGTCGCTTTTTTAAAAACAAAAATTGTTAAACGCCCGGAGCAGTTTTTAAAGGTTGGCACTGTTTACAGGAGGTAAAAAATGGCAAACAACCAAAAAAAAATAAGAATAAAACTCAAATCGTATGACCACGCAATGCTGGATCAAACAGCTAAAAAAATTGTAGAGACAGCTCAAAGCGCAGGTTCTGAAGTACACGGACCTATTCCGCTCCCTACGGAAAAAGAGATCATAACGATACTTAGAGCGGTTCACAAGTACAAAGATTCCAGAGAACAATTTGAAATTCGTACACACAAAAGACTGATCGACGTCAACAACGCAAGTCCGAAATTTGTAGATTCGCTTTCACGTCTGGATGTACCCGCAGGAGTATCTATAGAACTCAAGTTGTATTAATTTGACACGTAAGTTAAGGTAATATCATATAAACCTTATCTTAGAATGATTGCAGAGCAATCCGCTGTAAGAAATGGAGGTAAAATTTTAGATGAAAAGTATTTTAGGCACGAAAGTGGGCATGACCCAAATTTTTGATGAAAACGGCGTCTTGATACCGGTTACGGTGATTGAGGCGGGACCGGTAGTTGTGACGCAAATCAAAAACTTGGAAACCGACGGCTATGAGGCTGTTCAGGTAGGGTTCGGAGAAGCAAAGGAAAAACAGGTAAATAAACCTATGAAAGGACACTTTGCAAAAGCGGGAGTCGGTATCAAAAAGTATGTTCGTGAATTGGAACCGGAAGATGAAATTTCCAACTATTCGTTGGCTCAAGAAATTAAAGCCGACATCTTCACACAAGGTGAGCTTGTCGATGTAACCGGAATATCCAAAGGTAAAGGATTCCAAGGAACCATTAAACGCCACGGACAAAGTCGCGGGCCTGAAACTCACGGGTCACACTATCACAGAGCGCCGGGTTCTATGGGCGGAGCATCCGATCCGTCAAAAGTTCGTAAAGGAAAAAGATTGCCCGGACACATGGGACAAGAACAAGTAACGGTATTAAATCTTGAAGTTGCACGAGTTGACAGTGAACGCAACCTGCTTTTAATCAAGGGCGCGGTTCCGGGGGCTAAAAAGAGCCTTGTGGTCGTTCGTACAGCAGTTAAAGCACAAAATAAATAGAAAGGAGGAGCAAAGATGCCTAAAGTAAACGTAGTAAATATGCAAGGCGAAATTGTAGGCGAAATGGAACTTTCTGAAAACATATTTCAAACTTGCATCAAAGAACACGCCGTATATCAAGCCGTAAAAAATCTGCTTGCAAACAGAAGAATGGGGACACAATCCGCTAAGACACGTGCTCAAGTAAGTGGTGGCGGAAGAAAACCATGGAGACAAAAAGGAACCGGTCGTGCGAGACAAGGAAGCACACGTTCACCGCAATGGAAAGGCGGCGGTGTTGTATTTGCCCCTCAACCGAGAGATTATAGCTACAGTATACCTAAGAAAATCAAACGTATCGCTTTAAAAAGCGTACTTACCGATAAAGTAAACGAAAGCAGACTCATAATAGTTGACGACATTCATTTTGACGAACTTAAAACCAAAGAATTTGCTAAGATGATAAAAGCGTTGAACGCCGGCAAAAAAACCATAGTAGTAACCGAAAACAAAGATGCCGATGTGCTCCGTTGCGGGAGAAATATCGAAGGCGTACAAATAAGCTTTGTCGGAATGCTCAATGTATATGACGTATTGAACAACGACACTTTGGTCATGACTAAAGCGGCCGTTGAAAAAACCGAGGAGGTGTATGCTTAAATGACATCTTACGACATTATAATAAAACCGGTTATAACCGAAAAATCAATGGATGCGGCTCAAAACAAACGTTATACGTTTATAGTAAGTAAAGACGCCAACAAATATCAAATAAAACAAGCCGTAGAAGAAATATTCAAAGTAAGCGTATCGAAAGTCAACACCATGAACTACTCCGGTAAAGTAAAACGCATGGGCAAAAATGTAGGACGCACTGCGGCATTTAAAAAAGCAATAGTTACATTGAAAGCCGACAGCAAAGAAATAGAAATCTTCGGTGCGTAAAAAGGAGGAAAAATACAGTGGCCATAAAAAGTTATAAACCCACGTCCCCGGCTCGTAGAGAAATGACGGTGTTAAAATCCGGTGAAATAACTAAACATGAACCGGAAAAATCACTCATAGTTACATTAAAAAAATTCTCCGGCAGAAACAGCCGAGGTAAAATAACCGTACGTCACCGTGGTGGCGGTGCAAAGAAAAAATACAGAATAATAGATTTTAAAAGAGATAAAGAACAAATTGCCGCAAAAGTTGCAGGTATAGAATACGATCCTGGCAGATCGGCAAACATTGCACTGCTTTATTATGCGGACGGTGAAAAAAGATACATTCTTTCTCCTAAAGGGCTTAAAGTCGGCGATGTTATATATTCGGGAGAAGGAGCCGATATTAAAATCGGTAACTGTCTCAAGATGAAAGATATGCCGGTCGGAACGCTTATACACAACATTGAAATGAAAGCCGGCAAAGGCGGACAACTTGTAAGAGCCGCCGGAGTATCGGCGCAGCTCATGGCAAAAGAAGGTAAATACGTACTCTTAAGACTTCCTTCAGGAGAAATGAGAAGATTAAATTCCGATTGCAAAGCAACTATCGGTGAAGTCGGCAATTTTGAACATGAAATTGTATCAATTGGAAAAGCGGGACGCAAAAGACACATGGGCATTCGTCCTACAGTAAGAGGATCCGTTATGAATCCTAACGATCACCCACATGGTGGCGGTGAAGGACGTGCGCCTGTCGGCAGACCGGGACCTTGTACACCTTGGGGTAAACCTGCACTCGGATATAAGACGCGCAAAAAGAACAAGGCTTCCGATAAAATGATTGTCGCAAGACGTAAGAAATAGCGTTAAAGGAGAGAGCATGAGCAGATCAGCTAAAAAAGGACCTTTCGTACACGAAGGTTTATATAAAAAAATAACAGAAATGAACAAAACCAATAAAAAACAAGTAATAAAAACATGGTCGAGAAGTTCGACGATATTTCCGGAATTTGTAGGACATACAATAGCCGTACACGACGGCAGAAAACATGTACCCGTATATCTTACGGAAGATATGGTCGGACACAAACTTGGAGAATTTGTTCCCACACGAACATTCAAAGGACACAAAAAGGACGATAAATCGGCGCAAGTTAAATAACGATAGGTTTTGCAAGGAGGAGAATAAATGGAAAACAAAACGATTGAAGCGAGAGCTATCGCAAGATACGTCAGAACTTCGCCGCGCAAAGCCGGATTCATTTGCAACCTTGTACGCGGCAAAAGTGTAAAAGAAGCGCTCGCAATATTAAAATATATGCCGGATAAGGGAGCCGAAATAATTCTTTCAGTTGTTAAATCCGCAGCTTCTAATGCAGAAAACAACTTTGAAATGAACCCGGATAAACTGTATATTTCACGTATTGCGGCAAATCAGGGACCTACTCTCAAACGATTCAGACCGAGAGCACAAGGCAGAGCAAGTGCCATTCGTAAGAGAACCAGTCATATTGAAGTAGTTGTAGCTGAGAGATAGGAGGTAATGTAATGGGTCAAAAAGTAAGTCCGCACGGACTTAGGGTAGGAATAAATAAAGACTGGGATTCCAGATGGTTTGCCGACAAAAAAGAATTTGCGGCCAACATTAAACAAGATGCTGAAATACGAAACTTTGTAAAGAAAAAACTATATCTTTCCGGAGTTTCCAAAATAGAAATAGAACGTCAAGGTAACAACGTACGCCTGAATATATACACTGCAAAACCGGGCATGGTTATAGGTAAAGGTGGACAAGGCATA
Organism: uncultured Filifactor sp.; assembly: GCA_947254385.1. GTDB lineage: Bacteria > Bacillota > Clostridia > Peptostreptococcales > Filifactoraceae > CAMYCP01. The sequence continues at coordinate 4,180 of CAMYCP010000004.1, forward strand.
GAAGACATCAAAAAAGATGTTGAAAAAATAGCAAAAGACAAAAAAGTTTTCATCAACATAATGGAAGTGAGACGACCTGAAACCGATGCTCAACTTGTAGCGGAAAACATAGCTATGGCGCTTGAAAGACGTATAGCTTTCAGACGTGCCATGAAACAAGCCATGCAAAGAGCGATGCGTTTCGGTGCAAAAGGTATAAAAGTATCGTCATCGGGTAGACTCGGCGGAGCTGAAATGGCACGTAGAGAAGGCTACGCCGAAGGAAACGTTCCGCTTCACACGCTTAGAGCGGATATAGGATATGGAGTAGCGGAAGCGGACACAACTTACGGTAAAATAGGGGTAAAAGTTTGGATTTGTAACGGAGAGATACTTCCCGGACAAAAGAAAGAAGAAAGACCTCTATCCGATAAACCTAAAGATGAAGAACGTAGAAGACGCCCAAAACGCAGAAACGATAACAGACGCTCCGACCGAAAACCGCAAGGCGGAAGACCTCGTAAAAGCGGAGAAGTAAGCCGATAGAGAGGAGAAAATAAATTATGTTAATGCCCAAGAGAGTAAAACGCAGAAGAGTTCACAGAGGAAAAATGGCGGGCATAGCGACCAAAGGCAATACCATAAGCTATGGAGAATATGGTCTGGTTGCGCTTGAACCCTCGTGGATAACTTCTAATCAAATAGAAGCGGCCCGTGTCGCATTGAACAGATACATCAGAAGAGGCGGGAAAGTGTGGATAAAGATATTCCCGCACAAACCTGTAACCAAAAAACCCGCTGAAGTACGTATGGGTTCCGGTAAAGGTGCACCCGAATATTGGGTTGCCGTTGTAAAACCCGGCAGAGTTATGTTTGAACTTGAAGGAGTAGATGAAAAAGTAGCAAAAGAAGCTATGCGTCTTGCCGCAAACAAACTTCCGATAAAATGTAAATTCGTAAAAAAAGAAACAGAAACTCAAGTAAAGGTTGGTGAAGAAAATGAAGGCTGAAACTTTAAGAGAACTTACTAAAGAAGAACTTGCGAGCAAAATTCTCGAGCTTAAAGAAGAACTGTTCAACCTCAGATTTCAAATGGCAACCGGTCAACTGCAAAACACCGTACAGCTTAAACGCGTGAGAAAAGATATTGCACGCTGTAAAACCGTGCTGACAGAAAAAGAACGCGCGTAAAGGAGGGAAAAACGATGGAAGAAAGAAAACTCAGAAAAACACGTGTAGGCGTGGTAACATCAGACAAAATGGATAAGACCGTAGTGGTATCCACTGTTGAATTAGTGCGTCATCCCCTTTACGGTAAAGCTGTAAAAAGAACTAAAAAATATAAAGCACATGATCCGAATAATGAATGCAAAACGGGCGACCGTGTAAAAATAATGGAAACCAGACCCATATCTAAAGAAAAACACTGGAGAGTAATAAGCATAATAAAAAAATTTGCTGAATAAACCCGGATCTAAAAAAGGAGGATCATAAAATGATACAACAAGAAAGTCGCCTCAAAGTGGCGGACAATTCCGGCGCTAAAGAACTCCTTTGCATCAGGGTGTTGGGCGGATCTACAAGAAAAACAGGCAACATAGGAGATGTAATAGTTGCCAGTGTCAAAACATCAACGCCCGGCGGAGTTGTAAGCAAAGGAAAAGTTGTAAAAGCCGTTATAGTCAGAACTAAACAAGGCGTAAGAAGAAAAGACGGTTCGTATGTAAAATTTGATGAAAATGCCGCCGTTATAATAAAAGACGACAAATCACCGGTAGGCACACGTATATTCGGACCTGTAGCGAGAGAACTGAGAGACAAACAATATATGAAAATTATCTCTCTTGCTCCCGAAGTGCTGTAAAATAGGAGGTGCACAATGAGAGTAAAGACCGGCGACACGGTAGTTGTAATAACTGGCAAAGATAAAGGCGCAAAAGGAAAAATATTGGCGGTAAAAGGCGAACGAGTTATAGTTGAAGGTGTAAACAAAGTGTTCAGACACACCAAGCCCAGTCAAAAAAATCCTCAAGGCGGAATAATAGAAAGAGAATCGCCCATTCATATATCGAACGTGATGTACTATGATGCTAAAGCCGGTAAAGGGGTAAGAATAGGTGCCAAAATACTTGAAGACGGCACTAAAGTTCGTATTTCCAAAGCTACCGGAGAAGAAATCTAACGATAGGAAAGGAGGCAAAAGATGGCTTCAAGACTTAAAGAAAAATACAAAAATGAAATTTCCAAAGCCTTGGTTGAAAAATTCGGCTACAAGAACGCAATGGAAATACCTAAAATAGAAAAAGTCGTAATAAATATAGGGGTAGGCGACGCTAAAGAAAACAGCAAATTTTTAGATAACGCCGCTCATGAACTTGAACTTATAACCGGACAAAAACCGCTTATAACCAAAGCTAAAAAATCCATAGCAAACTTTAAACTCAGAGAAGGAATGAAAATCGGGGCGAAAGTTACCTTGCGTTCGGACAGGATGTTATATTTTATAGATAAACTTGTAAACATCTCTCTGCCACGTGTACGTGACTTCAGAGGGGTATCCGCAAACTCTTTTGACGGTAGAGGCAACTATACTTTAGGTATAAAAGAACAACTCATATTTCCTGAAATAAACTACGATCAGGTAGAAAAAACAAGGGGTATGAACATAGTATTTGTAACTACCGCAAAAACCGATGAAGAAGCTAAAGAACTTTTGAGTCTTTACGGAATGCCTTTTGCCAAATAAATAAGGAGGACGGAATGGCAAAAAAATCTTTAAAAATAAAGCAACAAAGAAAGCCTAAATATTCTACAAGACAATATACGAGATGCAGTCTTTGCGGAAGACCTCACGGAGTTTTGCGTAAATTCGGAATTTGTCGTATATGCTTTAGAAAATTGGCATATAAAGGACAAATACCGGGAGTTAAAAAGGCAAGCTGGTAACAGAAACCAAGAAGGGAGGCAGCAACAATGACAATGACGGATCCTATTGCGGATATGCTCACTCGCATAAGAAATGCCATCACGGCGAAACACGAAACTGTAGACATACCCGCATCAAATATCAAAAAGCGCATTGCCGCAATATTGCTTGAAGAAGGATATATTAAAGGTTATGACGTTATCGAAGACGGTAAACAGGGAATGATACGCATAACGTTAAAATATAGCAAGAATGGTGAAAAAGTTATATTAGGCATTAAACGTATATCTAAACCCGGACTTAGGGTATATGCGGATAAAAATACATTGCCTAAAGTTTTGAACGGGCTTGGAATATCTATAATATCCACATCCAAAGGCATCTTAACCGATAGACAGGCGAGAGAAGCCGGCGTAGGTGGCGAAGTCATCTGCTACGTTTGGTAAAAAAGGAGGTCAAACAATGTCGAGAATCGGAATGAAACCCATTGACATACCTTCAGGTGTCAGCGTGGAAATAGATGATAAAAACCATGTAACCGTTAAAGGTCCTAAAGGCACCTTGGAAGAAACAATGGACAAAAGCATCACTATAACTGAAGAAAACAATGTAATAAAAGTCGAAATACACTCTGAAGATAAAAAGCACCGTGCTTTACACGGCCTTACAAGAACACTCATACACAACATGGTATTGGGTGTGACCGACGGTTTTTCCAAAAAACTTGAAATCGTCGGTGTCGGCTACAGAGCTGCAAAAAAAGGTGACACGCTGGTACTCACTTTGGGATATTCTCACCCGATAGAAATGAAAGATCCTGAAGGAATAACCACGGAAGTTCCTAACCAACTTGAAATTTGGGTAAAGGGAGCGGACAAGCAGCAAGTGGGTAACTATGCGGCTAAAATTCGTTCATGGAGAGAACCTGAACCTTATAAAGGTAAAGGTATAAAATATGCCGGAGAACATATACGCCGTAAGGAAGGCAAGACCGGTAAAAAATAAAACATCGATCTTATAGGAAGGAGACAACTGTGTTTCATAAAATCGATAAAAAATCCAACCGCACTGCACGCCATCAAAGAGTACGTAAAAACTTGAGCGGAACTGCGGAAAAACCGAGATTTAACGTATTTAGAAGCAACAGCAATATATACGTTCAAATAATAGATGATGATAAAAGAGTAACATTAGTATCCGCATCCTCTCTCGATCCGGACGTTAAAAACAATGTTAAAAGCACGGGCAACAAAGAGGCGGCTCACAAAGTCGGAGAACTTGCCGCAAAACGTGCTTTGGAAAAAGGGATTGAAGAAGTGGTATTCGACAGAGGCGGATATATATATCACGGCAGAGTAAAAGAGGTCGCTGAAGCTGCAAGAGAAGCAGGATTAAAATTTTAAGCGGAGGAGGGAAATATGCAAAAAAACAAACGCATAGATGCGGGACAACTTGACATCGAAAGCAAAGTAGTAAATATACGTCGAGTAACTAAAGTAGTAAAAGGCGGACGAAATTTCCGTTTTGCGGCACTTGTAATAGTAGGAGATCGCAACGGACACGTAGGACTTGGCACCGGAAAAGCCGGTGAAGTTCCGGAAGCTATAAGAAAAGCCGAAGAAAACGGCAAAAAGCACTTGATGGAAGTACCTATTGTTTCCACAACCATTCCTCATGCTGTTAAAGGACATTTTGCTGCAGGAAACGTGCTCATCATGCCGGCTCCCGAAGGTACAGGTGTGCTTGCGGGCGGACCTGTCAGAGCGGTACTTGAACTTGCCGGAATAAAAGATGTACGTGCCAAATCCATAGGCAGCAACAACGAACGCAACATGGTGAACGCTACTATGGAGGCGTTGAAATCGTTGCGTACTATAGAACAGGTAGCGGAACTTCGTGGAAAGACAGTCGAAGAGCTCTTGGGTTAGGAGGAAGCAACTTGAAAATAACATTGAAGAAAAGTCCGATAGGAGCTAAACCGAATCAAAGAAAAACGCTTGTCGCACTTGGACTTAGAAAAATCGGACATACGGTGGAAAAGCCGGACAACGATCAGATAAAAGGCATGGTAAACACTGTACAACATCTGGTAAGCGTCGAACAGTAAAGGAGGCAATAAATGAAACTGCATGATTTAAGACCTGCTGAAGGTGGTGCGGTAAAGCCTAAAAGACGTTTAGGCAGAGGTATCGGTAGCGGTCACGGCAAGACTTCCGGTCGTGGACAAAAAGGACAATGGTCACGTTCGGGCGGTGGAGTAAGACCGGGATTTGAAGGCGGACAAATGCCTCTCATGCGCAGACTCCCCAAACGCGGTTTTAGAAATACAATATTTGAAAAAGAATATTCCGTATTGAATATCGGACAATTAAATGAAATTGAACCGGATACCGTAGTAAATCTCGAATATTTGAAAGCAAATAAAATAATAAAGAAAATCGGTAAAGACGGACTAAAAATTTTAGGCGACGGCGAATTTAATAACAAACTCACTGTACAAGCCGCAAAATTTACAAAGACAGCAATAGAAAAGATTGAAGCGGCGGGAGGAAAGGCAGAGGTGATCTGATTTGCTTAAATCACTTAAAAGAGCCTTCCAAATACCGGCGCTTAGAAAACGCATAATATTTACACTGCTCATGTTGGTTGTATACCGTGTCGGAGCTAACATACTGGTACCCGGCATGGATAACTCAATGATAAAAAGCCAATTTGAACAAAGTGATTTTTTAAGTATGTACGATATGCTTTCAGGCGGAGCGTTAAGTCAATTTACGTTATTTGCACTCGGAGTTACGCCGTATATCACGGCATCAATTATAATGCAACTCTTAGCCGTGGCAATACCTTCGCTTGAGGAAATGCAAAAAGAAGGAGAAGAAGGGCGCAAGAAGATATCTGCATACACCAGATATATGTCGGTAGGACTTGCGATATTTCAATCATTTGCACTCTCATACGGATTTTTTAACTCCGCAATAATAACCAAAGACACACTTTCCGTAATTTCCATAGTCTTGACATTGACCGCCGGCACGACATTTTTGATGTGGCTTGGTGAGATAATAACGGAAAAAGGCTTGGGTAACGGAATGTCGTTTTTGATTTACGCCGGCATAGTATCGAGATATCCTACGGAACTTAAACGCACGGTTGAACTTGCTAAAACCGGTGAAATCGGCGGAATGCAACTTTTGGTATTCCTTATAATGTCCATACTTATAATAGTAGGCGTAATAATGATACTTGAAGGAACAAGAAAAATACCCGTGCAATATGCTAAAAGAGTTGTGGGGAAAAACACATACGGCGGACAAAATTCGTTTATTCCGCTCAAAGTCAATCAAGCGAGCGTAATACCCGTAATCTTTGCAAGTTCCGTTATGATGATGCCCGAAATGATAGGTTTCTTTGTAAAAAGTAGCGAATACAACTCTTTTATTCATAAATACCTTTCCATACAAGGTAACCCCGGGATATATATCTACTCGATAACACAATTTTTACTTGTATTTGCATTCTCATATTTCTATATAGAAATCACATTCAAACCCGATGAAGTTGCGGACAACTTAAAAAGAGGTAACGGATTTATTCCTGGGATAAGACCCGGCAAACCTACCGAAGAATTTATCAGACGCTCTTTAAACCGCTTGACCTTCGTAGGTGCAATATTTCTCTCAATAATGGCGGCTCTTCCTACAATATTCATACGTGCCGTGAACCTGCCGTTTCGTTTCGGCGGTACCAGCCTTCTTATCGTAGTCGGCGTGGCAATAGAAATGATGCGTGTGATAGAGGCTCAATCCGTAATGAGAGAATACAAAGGATTTTTATAAAATAAGGAGAAAAAATTGAACATTATATTACTTGGTCCTCCGGGAGCGGGGAAAGGCACTCAAGCCGCAAATATAGTGAAAAAATACGGAGTAAAACATATCTCCACAGGAGATATATTAAGACAAAACATCAAAGATGAAACGGAACTCGGCAAAAAAGCAAAATCCTATATGGACAAAGGTGCACTTGTTCCGGATGAACTTGTGGTGGAACTTGTAAAAGACAGACTCGATAGAGAAAAATCGGACTTTATGCTCGACGGCTTTCCACGTACTATATTTCAAGCTGAAAAACTTGACGAATACCTCATTTCATCAAATAAAAAAATCGACTTCGTCCTCGATATAGAAGTTGATCCTAAACTTCTTATCGACAGAGCGGTAGGCAGAAGAGTATGTAAAGCTGACGGTTCAACATATCACATCACTAATAATCCGCCTGAAAAAGACGGCATATGTGATGTGTGTGGTGCAAAGTTGATACAGAGAGATGATGACAAGGAAGAAACCGTGAAAAACCGTATTCAGGTATACCTTAATCAAACATCACCTCTCATAGAATACTACAAAAAACAAAATATTTTGAAAAATATAGACGGCTCCAAATCAATGGAAGAAGTATTCGTTTCCATATCTCGTATATTGGGAAGTGAAACGATTTGATTATAATAAAAAGTCCACGTGAAATATCGTTGCTCAGAGATGCCGGAAGAATAGTTGCCGAGACGCATGAACTGTTAAAAGAACATGTAAAACCCGGCATCAGTACGTATGAACTTGACAGAATAGCGTATAAATATATAACAGGCTGCAAAGCGACACCGTCGTTTTTAAACTATCAAGGCTTTCCGGGCAGTATATGTGCATCCGTGAACGACAAAATCGTACACGGTATACCTTCTAAACATGAAATTTTAAAAGAGGGTGACATAATAAGTCTCGACATAGGAGCTTATTATAAAGGCTACCATGGAGATATGGCGCGCACATTGCCGGTAGGCAAAATATCTGAAGAAGATCAAAAACTTATAGACGTAACGGCTGAAAGTTTTCAAAAAGGATTTGAACAGGCGGTGCTTGGCAATCATTTGAGCGACATATCACATGCAGTTCAGGTATGTGCAGAATCGGCAGGATTTTCGGTAGTTAGAGAATATGTTGGACACGGCGTAGGGACAAAACTTCATGAAGATCCTCCGGTACCCAACTACGGTCCGCCGCATCATGGACCGAGGCTTGTGGAAGGCTTGGTTATAGCGGTTGAACCCATGATTAATCAGGGCACTTATCATATAAACGTATCCGAAGACGGTTGGACGGTAAGTACCGCCGACGGCAAAAAATCTTCTCATCATGAAAACACATTTGCCGTAACTAAAAACGGTCCCGTCATATTGACGGCCGTATAGAGGGGTTTATTATGATACGCGAAGGACAGATAGTGATAAGCAAAGCCGGAAGAGATATAAATCGTAAATTTGTAATACTCAAAATCATAGATGAAAACTACGTTTTAATATCGGACGGAAGATTGCGAAAAATTGACAAACCGAAACTTAAAAAAAATAAACATCTGCAAAAAACCAACAGCTTTATAGACTTGGAAGAACTTTACAAATTAAACGATAGCGGACAAAAAAACGCTTATCTTATCAAACACCTGAACATTCAAAAATAAGGGGGAACACCGATATATGTCCAAAAAAGACGTCATCGAATTGGAAGGTACGGTAACCGATGCTCTGCCCAATACGATGTTTAAAGTCAAATTAGATAACGAACACGAAATAATGGCGCACATCTCGGGAAAACTTAGGATGAACTTTATTCGTATTTTACCGGGAGATCGCGTTACGGTAGAACTTTCACCATATGACTTGAGCAAGGGCAGAATCACTTGGAGAAAGAAATAGGAGGAAAATAAATGAAAGTAAGACCGTCTGTAAAACGGATGTGCGAAAAATGCAAAGTCATAAAACGCAAAGGCAAAGTAATGGTAATATGTGAAAATCCGAAACATAAACAAAAACAAGGCTAAAGGAGGTGCCTGATGGCTCGTATAGCCGGTATAGATTTACCGAGAGACAAAAGATGTGAAATCGGACTTACCTATATCTACGGAATAGGCAAAACGACATCTCAAAAAATTCTGAAAAATACGGGAATAAACCCCGACACCAGAATAAAAGACCTTACGGAAGAAGAAGTAAACCTTATCCGTAAAGAAATAGATAACTACACTGTAGAAGGCGATTTAAGAAGAAACGTATCTTTGAATATCAAACGTCTCAGAGACATTCGTTGCTACAGAGGCATAAGACATATAAAAGGCTTGCCCGTACGCGGACAAAACACTAAAACCAATGCGAGAACACGCAAAGGTACAAATCGTGCCGTAGGTCATAAAAAGAAATAAAGGAGGTTGAAAAATGGCAAAAGTAGTCAAAAAAGCGAGAGTTAGACGTAAAGAACGTAAAAACATAGAAAAAGGGCACGCACATATTCAGTCCTCTTTTAACAACTCAATAGTGACATTGTCTGATGTACACGGCAACGTAATCTCCTGGGCAAGTTCAGGACAATTGGGATTTAAAGGCTCCAGAAAATCCACACCGTTTGCATCGCAAATGGCCGCTGAAACTGCAGCTAAAGCCGCTATGGAACATGGACTTAAATCTGTGGAAGTATATGTAAAAGGGCCGGGTTCCGGTAGAGAAGCCGCTATAAGAGCACTTCAAGCGGCAGGACTTGAAATTACAATGATTAAAGATGTAACTCCGATTCCGCATAACGGTTGCCGTCCTCCCAAAAGAAGAAGAGTATAGGAGGGATACAGTCCGTGCAGGAAATAGGAATACCGCAAGTAAACCAATTGGCATGCGACGATTACTATGGCAAATTCAGCGTGGAACCGCTTGAAAGAGGCTTCGGAATTACCGTCGGCAACGCCCTAAGAAGAACCTTGCTTTCTTCTCTTCCCGGCGCGGCGGTAACGTCCATAAAAATCGACGGAGTAGTGCATGAATTCAGCACAATCCCCGGTGTCAAAGAAGACGTTACGGAAATAATGCTCACGCTTAAAGAATTGTCCATAATAATTGAAAGCAACGTCGATGAAGAATATATACTCACGCTTTCAAAGAAAGGTGAGGGAATTTTAACCGCAAATGATATAAAATGCCCTGCAGGAGTGGAAATAGTAAATAAAGACTTATATATAGCGACCTGCTCCGAAGAAACAGACCTTAATATGAGACTTACAGTAAAAAAAGGCAGAGGATATGTATCAGCGGAAGAAAATAAAAGAAATACCCAGGAAATAGGCGTAATACCTATGGACTCCATATATACTCCCATAAAAAAAGTAAGTTACGACGTGGAAAACGTACGTGTCGGTACGCGCAATGACTGCGAAAGACTTGACATGCAAGTATGGACGGACGGCAGTATAAACGTACAGGAAGGCATCTCCATTGCGGCGAAACTCTTAATTGAACATTTCAACATATTCTTCAATTTAAGCGAATCTTTAAGTGAACTTCAGATAATGGTTGAAAAAGAAGAAGACAAAAAAGAAAAAGTACTTGAAATGACGATAGAAGAACTCGATCTTTCCGTAAGATCCTACAACTGTCTGAAGAGAGCGAAGATAAACACTGTAGAAGACCTCATACAGAAAACACACGAAGAAATGATGCAAATCAAAAATATGGGCACAAAATCATTGGAAGAAGTAACAAATAAACTCGACGAACTTGGCTTTGCACTTAAAGAAAACGAAGAAGAAGTATAGACAAAGGAGGTAAGACATGGCAAAATACAGAAAACTCGGACGTAATACCGCACACCGTAACATGATGATAAGAAACCTCGTAACCGATCTTTTAAAACACGGTAAAATAACTACAACAGAAACTCGAGCTAAAGAAACCAAACGTATGGTTGATAAAATGGTAACTCTGGCTAAAAGAGGAGATTTACACGCAAGAAGACAAGTCCTTGCATATATGACGGACGAAACTACAGTAACAAAATTATTTGAAGAAATAGCGCCCTCATTTGCAAATAGATTTGGCGGTTATACGCGTATATACAAAATAGGATTCAGACGCGGTGATGCCGCACCGATGGCAATATTGGAACTTATTGACGATAAGACTGCGGAAAAAGAAGCATAAACTAAGATTTATTCATGAATAAACGCAAAAGAACCGGAAAACTCCGGTTTTTTTGCGTTTATTTGCATCTTTAAAAATTGATAAAAATCAAAAAGAGAATTTGATATATTGTAAAAGTATACTGATTAGCTTTAAAAAATGTAGTATGTATTTCTAATCATAATTTACATAAACTTGTATTACAAAAATTTAAAGTGAAAATTGATACTGCAATTTCTTATGCAATTCAGTATACGTCGGCATCACTATTTTTTATTTATAGCGGCGGGTGAAGTAATCTCTCCTTGAACGACGTCGGTTTTTCCTTGTATATCTGAAGTATTTTTATTTACAAAAAATCTCACTGTAAAAAAAACCGCAAATAAAATTAAAATTACAACGATAACACTTATAACAAATCTTTTGTTTATTCCTCTTTCGCTCCTACTCGGAGACGGTAAACTTACACCCGACATTCTAAGTTTTGTATTAAAATTTACATTCGGATCTTTGGCGCTGTTTTTAAGTACGGAAATCTTCCTTTTTTCTTTTAAAAAAGCGATTTCCGTACGTTTTTTATCCGGCAGATGAACTTCCAGCAGGGGGGCATAGATATTGAGCATATAATCCAGTTTGTCTGAATCATTGTCTTTGGATGCGGACATAATTTCATTGTATATACAATCTGAATACATAAGATTTAAACTTTGTTGTTCTCTCATACTCAAAAATCCGCCTAAAAAGTCCTGATTTTGTTCCACATTTTCAATTACTTTGGCGAATTTGTGTTTTTTATATAAATTTACAATATCATTGAAAATCTTTTGAGCTAAAGCCTTATTTTCAGGAGTTGACTTGAACATATCTTCACCGACTTTAAAATTACATAAAATGGTACTTTTAAAAATTTAAATTAATACAAACCTGATAGAAAAATTATTAATGTTGTAACCTTTAATGCGACTTTCAGCACTCGCTAAGTTCTAAATGACGCCGGAAGTTTTCGATGTAATAAATTAAATTATATTTATATTAGAGAATAGTATAATACTGATTCTGTCTCTTATACACATCTGACGCTGCCGACGATACTCCTTGTGT
>CAMYCP010000005.1 GCA_947254385.1 uncultured Filifactor sp.
AAAAGAGCGGCGTTCAGTCGAATAGACAGGCAAAAACTGGAAAAAATATCGACTTTGGAACAGGAACAAAAACGTAGATATTTACGTAAAAACGAAGAATTTACACTCGATCTTATTCAAAAAGTGGAAAGCAAGGGCAGAAATTTTGCACTGAGCGATGAATATTCCGATTTTATGAAAAAATTGCTTGAAGTTACTCTTAAAAATGATGAAATTTCCAAAGACAAACACTTAACTTTAAAAATATGTCCTACCAAATATGACAACATTAAAAATGTGTATGAAACGGTGTTAAAAACCGGAGGATACAAAAATTTCAAAATAGAAGAAGGTAACATCGACTATATCGGAGGATTTATCATTGAAATATCGGAAGATGATGTGCGCATAAACAAAACTTTAAGCCGTGCGATGGAAGTTATGCATAATCAAATCGGCGAGTATTTAAATGCGTACGTTAAGGAAGGAGCGTCGGTTAATGGATAAATCAATGGCGCGAACTTTGGATATCAACGGTCCTGTCGTACGTGCCACAGGTATGAAAGACTTTGAAGCAAGAGAAATGGTAATGGTAGGAGAAAAAAAGCTGCTTGGCGAAGTTATTTCCTTGGAAGATGACATAGGAACGATACAGGTATATGAAGAAACCGAAGGATTAAAACCTAAAGAACCTATATATCCCACCGGCAAACCGCTTTCTTTGACTTTAGGCCCCGGCATGATAGGTAACATATTTGACGGTATACAAAGACCTTTAAAGACGATAAACGCATTGTCCGGAGATTTCATATCGGAAGGGATCGGGCTTTTAAGCATAGACAAAAAAAAGATTTGGCACGTGAATATGCTTATAAAAAACGGAGATTTTGTAAATGAAGGAGAAGTTTTCGCAACCGTACAGGAAACGGATCTTATCCTGCATAAACTTTTGATTCCCGTAGGTATAAGAGGCGAAGTAAAAGATGCGAAACCGTCGGGAGACTATAATATAGAAGAAACGGTCGCGCACATTATAACCGGTAAAGGAGAAAAATCCATAAAACTTTATCAGGAATGGCCGGTAAGAACTCCGAGACCCATAAAAGCGAGATACCCCATTCATGAATTGCTGGTTACGGGGCAGAGAGTACTCGACATATTTTTTCCGATAGCTAAAGGTGGTACGGCGGCACTTCCCGGGGGATTCGGAACGGGTAAAACCATGACACAACACCAGCTTGCAAAATGGTCTAATGCCGACATAATAGTATATATAGGTTGTGGAGAACGCGGCAACGAAATGACGGAAGTTTTGGAAGATTTTCCGAAACTTATAGACCCAAAAAGCGGAAAACCTCTTATGGACAGAACGATATTGATAGCCAACACATCAAATATGCCGGTTGCGGCAAGGGAAGCGAGCATATATACGGGTATAACCATGGCGGAATATTTTAGAGATATGGGATATCACGTGGCTATAATGGCGGATTCGACTTCAAGATGGGCAGAGGCATTAAGAGAAATTTCAGGACGTTTGGAAGAGATGCCTGCGGAAGAAGGTTATCCTGCGTATTTGCCGTCACGCCTCGCACAGTTCTATGAACGTTCGGGATATGTAAAAGCCTTGAACGGTGAAGAGGGGTCGGTTACGATAATAGGCGCCGTATCTCCTCCGGGGGGAGATTTTTCGGAACCTGTAACTGAAAATACAAAACGGTTCGTGAATGCATTTCTGGCGCTGGATCGAAAACTCGCCTCCGCAAGACACTACCCCGCTATAGGGTATCTTACAAGTTACAGCGGATATGTAAAATCCCTGGAAGACTTTTATGCTCAAGAAGTGGCGGAAGATTTGCCTCAAATAAGGGAACGTATGCTTAAAGTTTTGCACGAAGAAGAAAAACTGAATGCAATTGTACAACTTGTAGGTGAAGACGTACTTCCGGACGATCAGAGAATAACTCTGGAAATAGCCAAAGTTATAAAGCGCGGATTTTTACAACAAAATGCTATGCATGAAAACGACACGTTCGTGCCGTTAAATAAGCAGTATGAAATGCTAAAGACAATAGACCATTTGGACAAAAGAGCTAAAGAGGCTCAAGATGAAGCTATCCCCTTAAACGAAATTAAAAATGCGGAACTTTTCGATGAAATAATAAAAATGAAATATACGGTTCCAAATGACGACCTTACGGTTTTAGATGACCTTAACTACAAAATAGATCAATACTTCGATAATCTTATAAACAAATACGAAAAGGGGAGGATGTAACTGTGGACTCAAAAGAATATTTGCGTCTTTCCCGTGTAAAAGGGGATTTAATAGTATTGGAAGGCGTAGAAAACGTAGCTTTTGGAGAAATGCTTGAAATAGATACGGGAAACGGTAAAAAACGAAACGGCAAAATAGTGGCAATAGAGGGCGATAAAGTAATAGCGCAAGTCTATCAGGGAACTCACGGCATATCTACAACCAACGTAGCCGTCAACTTTACGGGAAAACCTCTTGAAATTGCACTTTCACGTGATATTTTAGGCAGACGTTTCAACGGTGTCGGAGAACCTATCGACGGGATAGGCCCTATATATTCTTCAGCCAAATACAACGTGAACGGCAGACCTATGAACCCGGTGGCACGTTCTTATCCGAGAGATTACCTTGAAACCGGAATTTCCGCTATAGATTGTCTCATGACGCTCATAAGAGGACAAAAACTCCCGATTTTTTCAGGCAACGGACTTGCTCATAACGAACTGGCCGCTCAAATAGTGAGACAGGCATCTATAAAAGGAGAAGAAACCAACTTTGCGGTCGTGTTTTGCGCAATGGGCATCAAACACGACGATGCGGATTTTTTCGTGCGTTCATTTGAAGGTTCGGGCGTTATACAGAGAGTTGCGATGTATATAAACTTGGCGGACGACCCTGCGGTTGAAAGAATAAGCACGCCGCGCTGCGCTTTGACCGCCGCCGAATATCTGGCGTATGAAGAAGGAATGCACGTGCTTGTAATAATGACCGACATGACAAGCTATGCCGAATCACTGCGTGAACTTTCGTCTTCAAGAGAAGAAGTGCCGAGTAGAAAAGGGTACCCGGGATATCTTTACAGCGACCTTGCCGCATTATATGAAAGAGCCGGCATGATAGGCGAGAAAACGGGATCGGTTACATTACTTCCTATACTCACGATGCCAAACGACGACATAACTCACCCGGTACCGGATCTTACCGGATATATAACCGAAGGGCAGATAGTACTTTCGCGCGACCTATCCATGCAAAATATATATCCTCCCATAAATATACTGCCGTCGCTTTCAAGACTTATGAAAGACGGAATAGGGGAAGGATTTACAAGAGAAGACCATGACGAAGTATCATCACAACTTTTTTCATCTTATTCCAGAGTACAGGAGGCGAGATCTCTTGCACAAATCATAGGCGAAGAAGATTTATCCGAAACCGACCGCAAATTTATAGAATTCGGGAATGCGTTTGAGACTAAATTTTTGTCACAAGGGTTTGATGAAAAACGTACCATAGAAGAAACCTTAAACATTGCATGGGAAGTATTATCAATACTGCCTCAGGAAGAACTTGAAAGACTTTCGCCTAAGATGATCCGTAAATATTATCATAAACAAGGGTGATTATTATGGCAAATGAACTTGCGCCGACCAAGGCAAACCTCTTGAAAGCTAAAGAAAATTTAAAATTTTCATATAGCGGATTTTCCCTTCTCGATAAAAAGAGAACCGTACTTATAAGAGAGGCTATGATGCTTGTGGAACGTGCAAAAAAAATACAAATGGAGATAAAAGAAGAATTTGAAAAAGCGTATAAATCTTTGCAGGATTTGAATTTGAATTTGGGGATAAATAACGTGGACGATATAGCAATGTCAGTGCCGGGAAGAGAACATTTCGACATATTGTACAGAAGTATAATGGGCTTGTCGGTTCCGAAAGTTCAATATGAAGAAGATATGTATATAGATCCCGACTACAGTATGTTTACAACCACGGCCGAAGTGGATGAAACCGTAGCCGAATTTAAACGTATAAGATATCTGATTTACGATCTTGCCGAAGTTGAAAACGCCGTATTTAAAATATCTCTGGAAATAAAAAAGACCGCAAAAAGGGCGAACGCACTTGAAAAAATACAGATTCCCAAATACACCGAGGCGGTTAAATATATTACCGACGTAATTGAAGAAAAAGAACGTGAAGATTTTTTCAGGCTTAAGAAAATAAAAAAGAGAAAATTAAAAACACCACAGAAATAACTTAAAAATTCTACATTAACACCTTGAATTTATGAAATAATAAATTAAAGAAATGTTATAAAAATATCATGAATATATAAAATTAGATTCAGTTTATAAAAATAGAGGAGGCATAAGTATGAAACTTACTATAACAGGCAAGAATATACACATAGGTGCCGAAAGAGAAAAAAATCTCACAACGAAACTCAGTAGACTTGAAAAATATTTTAATGAAGATGCGACAGTTAAGGCAGTTGTGTCTAAAACTAAAAATCTGGAAAAAATAGAAGTTACAATTCCGCTCGAAAACGGTTTTATAAGAGCGGAAGCCGAAGAAAATGATTTATACAATGCGACCGACCTTGCCGTTGACAAACTTGCAAGACAACTGCGCAAAAATAAAGAAAAATTGATTCGCAAAGGGCATGACACCATACGTTATGAAAATGTGGAAAGCGTTGCTGTAAGCGAAGATAATCAAGAACCGAAAATTGTTAGAAGAAAAAAATTCGGTTATAAGCCGATGTCTGAAGAAGAAGCCATTTTGCAAATGGAAATGCTCGGACATAATTTCTTTATATTCACAAGAGACACAGACGATAGTGTATGCCTCATATATACAAGAAGTGACGGCGATTACGGCATAATCGAACAGGAATAATATTAAAAGCCTCCGAAAACTTGTCAATATGTCATTATTAAACTTTATGACTTAAAAGACAAGGATTTGGGGGCTTTGTAACATTTTTTAAAAATGATTTTTTTCATTAATATCAAGTTGCATAAAAAATTTCAGTATAAATAACGTTTCGAATATAATCAAAAAAGTATCAAAATGCTCCGTTTAATACTATAAAATTATCATTTTTATACAGTTTACTTTGGACTGTTTAATATAGACAGTTTATTTAAATTTATACAGGTTTTTAAAATGGCAATTGTATATATTTTTGTGTTAAAGGAGTCTTATAATGAAACGTAAAAATTTTTTAAAAGTAATTGTGATTTTTATGAGTGTTATAGCGGTTTTATCCGGATGCGGGAAAAAGAAAATGAATATCGACTTGAGCAATAAGGTCTATAATATCGCAGCCGGCGAAAAGTTTACTACATATTATCCGGTAAGTTTTGCAATTTCGTCCGTAGAAGAATTATCGCAAGTACCCGTCAAACTAAAAGTTATTGAAACCGAAAATGCGTTGAAAAACATAGATATGCTGAGTAACGGCGAAGCTGACTTCATAATGATTCAAAATGACCTTTTGGATTATGCATATAACGGCACGGATGTTTTTGAGGGTAAAAAAAATGAAAAATTGAACGCTATAACTTCTCTTTATCCTGAAACGGTACAACTTATCACTAAAGAAAAATATCCCATAGAAAGCGTAGGTTCGCTTGCGGGCAAAAGAGTATCGGTTGGTGTAAAAGATTCCAACACTTATATAACCGTAAAAAATATTTTGACAAGTTACGGGGTAAGCCTTGATGATATGCACCCGGAATATCTTGGAATCGGAGACAGTGCAGTAGGTTTGATAAACGGTGATATTGATGCGTTCTTTATTGTCTCCTCCGCACCGAACGACCTTATAGAAAAACTTTCCAGACAGGTTGATATTAAATTTGTGGATATATCAGGCTCTCAAGTTGAAAGTATGCTGCAAAACAACACGTTTTATAAAAAAACCGCCATACCGAAAGAATTGTACGGAACCAAAAATGATATAAACACACTGTCGGTAGTTGCAACTTTAGCTTGTAACAGCAGTTTAAGCGATGAAGAAGTATATAATTTTACGCAAAATTTGTACGATAATTTAAGTTCCATGGTGTCGATGACGCCTTATGCAAATGCGATAATACTGACGAACGCTCGAAACGGGATAACAATACCGGTGCACCCCGGAGCTGAAAAATATTATAAAAAAATGCATATAAAATAAAAGACATTAAAACGGCTTACACCTAAAGCGGATACGAATCGGCTAAAAAAGCATTTGTATCTACAGAAGGTGTAAGCATTTTTTCTTAAAAAATCAGTCGATAATAATTGTGGTCATTATATTCATTTTTTGGTATAATTAGTATATTATAAATTGAAAGAAGAAAAATGACGTGGATATAAGATATTCGGCTTTTCAAATACTATATAAAATAATAGATGACGGTGCATATTCAAACATCACGCTGAATAATGTAATTATGCGGCATAATTTTACATCTTCCGAACGCAGATTTTTGACAAATTTGGTATACGGTACGCTTGAAAATAAAATATCTTCCGATTATATAATCGACAAGTACTATACTCACGGTATAAAAAAACTGCCCAAGCGTATGAAACTGATTTTGGAAATGGCGATATATCAAATTCGGTTTATGAATTCCGTACCGGATTATGCCGTAACTTATGAATCCGTAAATTTGGCAAAAAAAATTCAAAAAAACGGTAGAGGGTACGTGGTGGTGAACGCCGTCCTGCGTGCGTTTTTGTCGGATGAAAATCGTTTAAGCCTTGATTTTAAAACCGTTTTTGAACAAAAGTCTTTTGAATTTTCAATACCTGTATTTATGGTAAAAGCGATAATTACACAATACGGTGAAAAAGATGCCGAACTTTTATTTGAATCCTTTTTGAAAAAACCGGAATTTTATATCAGGATAAACAGAAGACTCACTAATCATGAAGAAATGATGAAAAAAATCATTTCTGCAGGATATGAGGTTTTTGAAGTTGAGGAACCTTATATTTTAAAACTTTCAAATATTGAAAATATCATTTATACAAAATTTTATAAAGACGGGCTTTTCAGCATTCAGGATATAAATTCATACAGGTGTGCGACTTTTTTGGGTGCGGGTGAGGAAGATTTAATCTTAGACGCCTGTGCGGGGCTTGGAGGCAAGAGTTTATCAATAGCCGAAATTACCGGCAAGCCGTCAAATATATATTGCTCCGACTTACATTATAAAAAATCGAATCAGCTGTTTTTAAACGCTGAAAGGCTCAAACTCACAGGAATTAAATATTTTAATCGGGATGGAACCGAATATTATGAGCCTTGGCGGGATAAATTCGATAAGGTGCTTTTAGATGTACCGTGTTCCGGATGGGGAGTAATTCGCCATAAACCGGAAATCAGGTTTCAAGACAGTGCGGATATTCAATCGATCATAAGACTTCAGGAAAAGTTGATTTCAAATGTGTCAAAATATGTAAAACCCGGCGGAAAACTCCTGTATACCACGTGTACTTTCAATAAAGAAGAAAATGAAGAGCAGATTGCAAAATTTCTTTTAAAAAATCTAAATTTCAGTATTGATGAATCTTGCGGTATGCGTACGATGTTACCGTCTGAAAACGAAGGCGACTGTTTCTTTGCTGTCGGATTAAAAAAACATAAGGAGTGCGTATGAAATCAGATTTACGCAGTATGGAATATTTTGAAGTCGAAGAACTTTTAAAAGAACTCGGAGCTAAACAATATAGAGTTAAACAGATTTATAATGCGATAGCTCAGGGAGTAACAAACATTGACGAACTCTATTCCATACCTAAAGACCTTCGGGAAAAACTCAAGGAAGTGGCATATATATCCGAAACTTCCATCTATCGACGTTTGACTTCACAATTCGACAGCACTCGAAAATATATTCTAAAACTGTCCGACGGCAATATAATAGAGTCGGTTTTGATGATATACAAAAACGGGCCGTCCGTTTGTCTTTCAACTCAAGTGGGATGCCGTATGGGGTGTGCGTTTTGCGCATCGACGATTGACGGGCTGGTAAGAAATCTTACTCCGGGAGAAATAATAGGTCAGATTATAACAATACAGAAAGATTACGGCAAACGTATCTCAAATTTGGTTATAATGGGAAGCGGAGAACCTTTGGACAATTATGACAATCTGGTGAAATTTTTAAAAATAGTACACGAAAATCAAGGTTTACAACTTGGCTACAGGCATATAACAATATCCACCTGCGGAATAATCCCGAAAATAAAGAGGCTTTCAGAACTTAATATGCCTATAAGTATAGCGATATCATTGCATCAGATATATCAGGAAAAAAGGCTGTCTATAATGCCGATTGCACGCAAATACAGTGTGGACGAAGTTATATCCGCCGGCATTGAATATGCTGAAAAGACGGGAAGACGAGTGACTTACGAGTATGCCTTGATAGAGGGAGTTACAGACGGGATAGATGAGGCTCACGCTTTAGGGCGTAGACTTAAAGGCACGCTTTCCATGGTGAATTTAATTCCTATAAATCCCGTAAAGGAAAAACATTTCAAAAGGCCGAATGCCAAACGTGTGGAGACATTTCAAACTATACTTTTAAGTTATCATATAATAACAACCGTAAGACGTGAATTGGGCGCCGATATAAACGGTGCTTGCGGGCAATTGAGAAGAGATACCGTAAAAGAACATCGGGGTGAAGAAAATTGAAATTTGCATTGCTTAGCGACGTTGGGCGAATACGTAAAATAAATGAGGATTACATTGCTCAGCTTACCGTTTCTCCAAATTTGCATTTGTTTTTGTTGGCGGACGGTATGGGAGGTCACAAAAAAGGTGAAGTTGCGAGCCGTCTTGCGGTTACATCTATAAAAAAATATTTTGAAAAACACGTTCGTGAATTGGAAAATATTGAAGCGGAGCGTGATGAAAGTGCAGTGTTCGATTTTTTAAAACGCAGTATAGTATTTTCCAACACCAAAGTTTATAAAATGTCCAAACGTTCGGAGAGCATGAACGACATGGGAACTACTTTGGTTGTTATGCTTGTGTTTTTTAACAAAATTATAATTGCCAACATAGGCGACAGCAGAGCGTACCTGTTTAAAGAAAATGAACTTAGCCAAATAACGATTGACAATTCTTATGTACAAGAACTTGTAAACCTAGGAATAATAACCAAAGAAGAGGCTAAAACTCACGCACAAAAAAATATGATAACCCGTGCGGTAGGAATTGAAGCACATATGGAAGCGGATTTTTATGAGTTGCCGGTAATAAAAGATACCGTAGTTTTAATGTGCAGTGACGGTTTAAGCAATATGCTCGATGATGATAAACTGTGTGATATTTTAAATCAGTTTTATTCTCCGGGTTTTGCGTGTGGAAAATTCGTGAAAGAAGCGAATTTGGCAGGAGGATATGATAATATTTCTGTAGTATGCGTGTATTTTTAAAGGAAACGGTGTAATATGCTCATAGGCAAAGTATTGGGAAATAGGTATGAGATTATTTCCAAAATAGGAGAGGGCGGGATGTCGGTCGTTTATAAGGCACATTGCAATGTGCTTAATCGTACCGTAGCCGTGAAAGTTCTTAAGGAACAATACTCTCATGACGAAGCTTTTATCATTAAATTCAAAAATGAGGCTTTATCGGTTGCCAGACTTAACAGCGGATATATAATAAATGTATATGACGTCGGTAAGGAAGACGACATTGTATATATAGTAATGGAATATGTCGACGGGGAAAATTTAAAGGAGATACTCAGAATACAAGGGAAATTCAGTGAAAATGACACTCTTGTAATAGCTAAACAAATTGCATTTGCACTTGAAGAAGCTCATAACAAAAAAATAATTCACCGTGATATAAAAACGCAAAATATAATGATGACGTCAAGCGGGATAATCAAGGTTGCAGATTTTGGAATAGCCAAAGCTGTAAGCGGTACGACTATAGTAAATAACAGCGACATCATGGGTTCCGCTCACTATATGTCACCTGAACAGGGACGCGGAGGCTATGTAGACAACAAAACCGATCTTTATTCGCTCGGGATAGTCATGTATGAACTTGTTACGGGCAGATTGCCGTATAATGGCGAGACTCCTGCAAGCATATTTGCACAGCACGCTAACGGCAAAGTTACTTTTAGAAGTACGGACAGGGTGTCATCATCATTAAAAGAAGTAATATACAAATTGACCCAAAAAAATCCCGACATGAGATATAGAAATGCACGTGAATTGATAGAAAGCATAGAGTATATCCAAAACGGTGAAAGTCTCCCTAGAGAAAGAGATAATTTTTTAACCAGTACGGTGAATATTCCTTCATATGTTCCGTCGGGTATTCGTGATAAATATGACTATAACGTTGAAGAAAAATATACAAGCGGGGAACCGGTTGAAGAAAGCACGGAATATAGTGAAAATTATGAAAAAGAAAAAAAAACTGAAAGAAAACATACCGGAAGTAAATTTTTAAAAACATTGTTGGTATTTTGTTTGGGAGTAATAATATTCAGTGTGGCAGGAATATTGCTTACACTCAATCCTCCGGATATAGAATTTTTCGGAGGTGGTAAGATAGTAGTCCCGGATCTTAAAAACAAAACCGAAGAAGAGGCAAGAACTTTATGTGAAGAAAATAATCTGTCTTTTCAGGTATCAGGCAGTGAAGTGAACAATAAATACGAACCCGGTACGATAACATCACAAAATCCTATCTCCGGCAGTAAAGTTTCTAAAGGCGACACGATATCGGTCACCGTTTCCGAAAAAGTCGTGGATATAGTTGTAATTCCGAATTTTATGGAGCTCGGATTAAAAAAAGATGAGATTGTAACGAGATTTTCCGACGCTTTTAAATTTGAGTTCAATTATGTAGACAGTATGAAAGAAAACGATACGGTACTGAAACAAATGCCTGAAGCGGGAGGACAAGTCGAAAAGGGAACTTTAATTACACTGTTTTTGAGTCGTAAATCGGAAGAGTCTCCCGTTGAAGTGCCTGATGTAACTTCAAAAAAACCGGAAGAGGCGAAAACTTTACTTTCTTCATTTACGGTGAGTGAAAGCTACAAAGAAGATAAAACCAAAGAAGAGGGAATAATTTTATCGCAAAATCCTGTGGCGGGCACTATGCAAAAAAGCGGAAGTACGGTCAGCATAGTCATAAATAAGTATGAAACGCCGAAAGAAGTTACTTCCAGACTTATAATAACGCTCTCACCCGAAGGACCAGATGTAACTTTGAGAGTAAGTGACGATGCGACGGGGCAGGATGTATTTAATAAAAACATACACAGAGCGGATTATGAAAACGGTGTTGTTGCAATTAATGTGAAAGGAATGGAAGGAACGGAGAAAAAATATACGGCATATTTGGACGACATATATTACACTGAGGCAATAATAACGTTCAATTCCGAACAATGAGAGAAAAACGGATGACGGGAACAATAATAAAAAACATATCGTCGTTTTATTACGTCGATGTAGAAAATAAAACTTATGTATGTAAAGTGCGCGGTAAATTAAAAAATAAAAAACTGATACCCTTTGTAGGCGATAAGGTCGATATTGAAATAACCGACGATTATAAAAACGAAGGCGTTATAGAAAAAATCCGCGACAGAAAAAACTTTTTGATTAGGCCTAATATTTCAAACATTGATGCCGTTGTGCTATTTTTTTCGGTTAAAGAACCGGATGCTGATTTTTATCTTACGGATCGATTCATCATACAGGCTGAATATTGTAATTTAGATATAATACTATGTTTCAGCAAAATTGATTTATCTGAAGAAATAGCGGAAAAGATGACATCCGTTTACCGGGGCGTGGGCTATCCCGTGTATGAAATGAGTATATATGACGAAGAAAAAATACATGACTTGAAAGAAGTCTTGAAAAATAAAACCACCGTCATATCCGGCCCGTCCGGAGCGGGGAAAAGCTCGTTTATAAAAAAATTGCGACCTGATTTGGATATTAAAACTGACGAAATAAGCCAAAAAATAGGCAGGGGTAAAAACACCACCAGACACACGGAACTTGTAAAAATAGATAAAAATACTTGGATTGCAGATACTCCGGGATTTTATTCCTTAAATACGGACATAAAAGCGGAAGAACTCAAAAATTATTTTATAGAATTTAACGAATATGCACCGGACTGTAAATTTATAAAAGACTGTGTTCATATAAACGAGCCGGATTGCGAAGTAAAAAAAGCCGTTGAAAACGGCTTTATATCAAGGGAAAGATATTTAAATTATTTATCTTTATACAATGAACTTATATTAAAAGAAAAGAGGAACAAAAGACATGATTAAATTAGCACCGTCCATACTGTCGGCAGATTTTACAGATTTGAAAAATTGTGTAGAAAAAGTACACGCCGCAGGGTGTGAGTATCTTCACATAGATGTCATGGACGGACATTTTGTTCCGAACATTTCTTTCGGGCCGGTAGTTTTTAAAGGCTTGCGTGATAAGTTTGATATGATATTCGATTGTCATTTGATGATAACCGATCCCGATAAATACATTGAGGATTTTGTAAAAGCGGGTGCAGACATAATAACCGTACATTATGAAACGTGTACCCATCTGAACCGTACAATATCTCATATAAAAAATCTCGGCAAAAAAGCTGGAGTTGCATTAAATCCCGCAACGCCTCCGGATGTGTTGAAATATGTAATGGACGATATTGACATGGTGCTTATAATGAGTGTAAACCCCGGTTTTTCAGGACAAAGTTATATTCCTCAAAGCACACAAAAGATAAAAGATCTAAAAAAAATTATAGATAAAAAGTACGACATAAAAATAGAAGTTGACGGCGGAATAAACAAAAAAAATATAAAAACGGTCTTTGATGCGGGAGCGGATATAATAGTAGCAGGCTCGGCGATTTTTGACTCATCGGACATTGAAGAGTCGGTCAATAAACTGTTACAATCTTGCAGATAATCACGGGAAACTTACAATTCCGTAATATAAAACTCAATACATTTAGCCGGTTAGATGGCATATAAAATTATTCTTAAAAAATAAAACATTGATTTTACAATGTTTTCAAACTATACAGGTGAATTTAAGTGATTGAAAAGTTTATCAAAACTGACTTGCCGACAGATAAAGAGGTACTTCTCGTATTAAACGGCAATAATATATCCGATATTTTTTTAAAAAAACTTGCAGGCGAATTTAAAACCGTTTATGCGGCCGACGGCGCAAGTGACAGATTGTTTAAAGAAAAAATCATCCCCGACTTTATAATAGGCGATCTTGATTCCATAAGTGATGACGCAAAAGAATATATGGAAGATAAGGGTGTGAAATTTTGCATATTTCCTAAAGAAAAAGATCAGACCGACAGCGAAATTGCCCTTGAAATACTGCGTAAAAACGGCATAAAAACCGTATGTGCAATCGGCGCATTCGGTTTAAGATTCGATCATTCGCTTGGAAACTTAAACCTATTATATCGGGCTTTAAAGCGTTATATAAGATTTTATATCGTAGATGAACATAATTTTGTTACCTTATTAAACCCCGGGGAATACGAAATACATAAAAAAAACGACTGTTATTTTTCGATTATATCCGCTACCGAAAAGACGACCGGAGTATCCATAAGCGGAGCAAAATACAATCTTAATGAATATACTTTAAATATGGACGTTACGGTAGGCATATCCAACGAATTTAAAAGTGATGTAACGTTAAAATTTGAAACGGGAAAGATATTTTTATGTATATCTTCCAAAAATCAAAATGCGGGAAATTTGTTCGGCTTATAAGAACATCATCGGTTTTTTAATATAGCTGTAGTAAATAGGTAAATTAAGTTTGGCATAATACAGCCTGTCGGAGATGACATCCATTTGCCAGGCTTTTTTTTGTGCCGTAGTTTGCGGAAAAAATGTTGACGCCGTAGGAATTAAAATCGTCTTACTTTTTTGTTTTCTACATTCTTTAAGAATTTTTCTTCCCTTTGAATTGAACGCCAAAACCCTTGTGTAAGACGGCATCTCTTTTAAAACATCGTTCATGTCGGATTTTTTTATATTCAGCAAAATATTTATAAGTATCCTGTTCAGCTTGGACATAGGATAACGTTTCGTTTTTACTTTGCAAAGAAGAGAATCTATATCGTCGCTTTGACGGATAAGATGTTCAAACCTGTACTCAAGCCCTTCACTCATTTCAAAGATTTCGTTCAATTCCATTCCGTTTCTTATTATGAGTGTAAAAATTTCAGTAAAAAAATCGTCTATATTGAGAAAACGGGAATTATTTTTTATTTTACAAAGCACTCTGAGCATTGGTAAAGATACGAACTTGGAAATAACATTTACGTCAAAATCATATTTAAAAATATAATTTCTAATAGCTAAAGCGGAAACTGAATTATCTTTAAGTGATGCATCGTTATAATTATCGCTTCTCTTAAAAATCAGCGGCACTATATCGCTTTTTATACGTCTTAAGTGTTTAAGATACTCCAAACCTAAAAGGTCGTTCGGCTTGGAACTTAGTGTTAAGCCGGATATATCTCTAAGTGCGTTGGTTCTGGATGTAGGATAAGAAAATCCAGCATTAAGATAAAACTTGAGTTTTTCTTTAAAAATCGGACTTTCGTCTGCAAGCAAATTTACAATGGCAGGCTTTAAGTTTTCCGGATTTTCCGCACCGAAGGAAATATATTTCACCACATTCAGATTATCAATTATATTTACTGCACCGTGTGCAAAAATATCCGCCGTCTGTGTAGCATAAACCGCAGGAAGTTCCAGCACCAAATCCACTCCTGCTTTAACGGCGCTCATCGCCCTTGAATATTTGTCACATATAGCAGGAGCACCCCTTTGCACAAAATTACCGCTCATAATTACGATTACGGCATCTGCTTTTTTTTTCGTTTCACGTATATGATACTCATGCCCTAAGTGAAAGGGATTATATTCAGCTATTATAGCGGCTATTTTCATATTTAAACCTCAGAATTTTCGAAATATCTAAAATCGGATAAACCTTTTGATTATCAACAATTTTAAGTTCTTAAAATTAGTGAGTTATCAAATTTTTAACTACAATTGATGCAATTAAAAGTCCTGCAGTGCCTGTAACGTATGACAGACTTCCTTTCATATTGTCCGACAGTTTGACGGGTTCTTCAGGAGAATATACCGTGTCCAGGCTTGAGATATTATTCAGCTTCATCTCTCTTCTGATTATGCGTGCCAGAGGACAGGTGTGAGTTTTGTAGATATCAGCTTCCGTTATTTTGGACGGGTCGAGTTTATTTGCCATACCCATTGAAGATATTATAGGAATGTTCAAACTTTTACAGGTCAAAATCAAATCCGTCTTTGATTTTACGGTATCTATACAATCCACGACATAATCAAAATCCGTAAAATTTAAAACAGAGTTGCTTTCTTTTGTGTATTTTAAATTAAAAATATTTACGGTAATATCATCTCTTATATCCAACATACGTTCTCTCATTACATCACATTTGTATTTTCCGATGGTTGAAATAAGAGAGGGCAATTGCCTGTTTATGTTTGAAATGTCCACCTTATCAAAATCAATCATTGTAATCTTACCGATACCAGTGCGTACCAAAGACTCCACTACATAACTTCCCACTCCGCCGACACCGAAAATTGCAATGTGCGAATTAAAAAGAATATCCATATTTTTTTTCCCGAATAATGCCTCGGTACGTATCAAGGAACCTTCCATAAAATTCCTTTCATTAAAATAAATCTCATCTTTAAAATATAAACAAAAATCTTTGTCTTTCATTTTTAAAATTAGGGAAATTTTAAAAATTTCATTTTCAAAAAATAAAATTTTGATTTTATTCCAACATTCACAAGAAATTGTAGTATTAATTTTAACTGAATCTTTTGCAATACATCTTTATTATAAATTTTGATTAGAGACG
>CAMYCP010000006.1 GCA_947254385.1 uncultured Filifactor sp.
CATAACCGAGATCTTCCATCACCTCATAAAGCGGGATCGGATCAAAGCTCTGCACAACCTCAAGTCCCTGACCGACCGATAGTCCCATTGCCTGTTTCTTAAGTCCCTGGAAAAAATTGCCCTGGATTCCTCTTACATCAACTGTCTTAAATTCCGCCGTTTTATTCTTCCAATCTGTATAACTCATAATGATTTCTCCTTTTTTCTTATATTTTTAGCCTAACATTTCCATAGAATCTTGTATGTGGCTCAAGCCACATTTTAATCTAAAATTCTTCCGTCCCTCGAAATGGTCACAACCTGCCACGGGATGAATTTCCCGCTGTTACGCAGCGCATTTTCCGCCGCCCTCTGAAGACCTCCGCAGCATGGGACTTCCATGCGGACGATAGTCACGCTCTTGATATCATTGCTCGCTATGATCTCTGTCAGCTTTTCGGAATAATCGATACCGTCCAGCTTCGGACATCCGATCAGAGTGATCTTTCCCTTCATAAAATCCTCATGCATATTGGCATAAGCATATGCTGTGCAGTCAGCCGCGATCAGAAGCTTCGCTCCGTCATAGAATGGCGCCTTTGTCGGAAGAAGCTTGATCTGGCAAGGCCACTGATTCAGCCTTGAAACCGGCTTTGGAATAACCGCCTGCTGAGTATTTTCCCTGTTTTCAACAACCTCCTCTTCGCGCTTCATCTGCATCGCCTTTGACCCCGGGCATCCGCCGTGAGGCATTGACCCGCCTTCCTGCAAATGCTTCATCATTGCCGCTCTTCGTTCTTCTTCATTTTCGATCTTCATGATTTCTTCTGTGGTCATCTTATCTTCCTCCGCCTTGTCATTCTTCTGCATCTGAGCTTCTTTAACCGCTGCTTCGTCATACGCCGGAGCTTCCCGTTCCTCAAAAGTGATTGCTCCCGTTGGACACCCCGGCAGACAATCGCCAAATCCATCGCAGAAGTTCTCCCGTACCAGCTTTGCCTTGCCGCCTACGATATCAATAGCACCTTCGTGGCATGCATTCGCGCAAAGTCCGCAGCCGTTGCATTTTTCTTCGGCTATATGAATTATTTTTCTAATCATCTGAAGATCCTCCTTTACTTTCTGATGTCATTATAGTATACTTCTAATCAAAAGTATGTGGTTTGAGCCACATTTTAAAAAGAAAAAGAGGTTATTTATGAATGACGATTTATTGAAGAAAAGTATACTGTTTAAAGACATGACAGATACCGAACGGAATGAGTGTCTTCTGACGCTCAACGCGCACAGAAAATCATACAAAAAAGGAGATGCCATCTTTCACGCCGGAGATCTGACGGATCGGATGGGCATGGTGCTCTCCGGCAGCGTGACTATAGAGAGCAACGATATGTGGGGAAACCGTACCATTCTAAACCATGTAGGGACAGGGCAATTTTTTGCCGAAACCTATGCCCTGCTTATAGAAGAAGTTATGCTGGTAGATGTCATGGCAAACGAAAACTGTCAGATCCTCTTCATCAATATCGGTAAACTAATCTTAAATATGCAGAATGCAGTCTGGTCTCATAAACTATATAGAAATCTTTTGCTGATATCATCATATAAAAATCTGACGCTCTCCGGCCGCAGCTTTCAAACTGCACCAAAAAGCGCCAGAGGGCGCATCCTTGCATATCTAAATGCCGTATCACTGCGGAAGCGCTCCACGGAATTTGATATTCCATTTGACCGGCAGCAGCTGGCGGATTACCTGAATCTTGAACGCACAAACATGTCTAAGGAACTGACACGAATGCGAAAAGAAGGGATCATCGAATGCAGAAAGAACCATTTTAAACTTCTCAAATAAATGGAAATTATCATTCTTCTCGCATTTATCATTAATACTGATTAGCTTTAAAAAATGTAGTATTATATTTAACCGGAATTTAATATAAACTTGTATTACAAAAATTTAAACTAAAAATTGATACTACAATTTATTATGCAATTCAGTATAATTTATTACATAGAACACGCAGGGCGTCGTTTTGAACTAAAAGTGTGGGAAGTCACACTAAAACTTTACAATATTAATGATTTTTCAGCATTAATTATTCCATAGCGATGTAGTAATAATACAGCGGTTGACCTCCGTAGTATACTTCAACGTCGTCTTCCTTGTAGATATTTGAAAGTTCGGCGGCTAATTTTTGAGCATCATCTTCTTTGATATCTTCGCCGTAATAGAGTGTAATTATACCGATGTTTTCATCGTGTGCATCCTTTATCGTTTCCTTTACCACGGTATTTACATTTGAACCGTTGGCAAGAATCTGTTTACCGCAAAGCCCGATTATATCGCCTTGTTTTATTTTTTTATCGCCGTTTACGGTATCACGTACGGCATACGTAACTTCCACTTCTTTAACCGTCGATATTATATTGTTTAATTCTTCAACGTTCTCTTCCATGCTTGTATTTTCGTTTATGCCTATAAGGGCGCTTATAGCCTGAGATATGTTTTTGGTTGCAATCACCGCCACATTCTTTTTGCTTAAATCGGCGGCTTGGTTGGCGGCCATGAATATATTGCTGTTGTTCGGGAAAATATATATATTATCGGAATTTATCCGTTCTATCGCTTTGATGAAATCTTCCGTACTGGGGTTCATAGTCTGTCCGCCCTCTATTATTTCAGTGACGTTTAAGTCGGTCATGATTTTCTTTATTCCCGAACCTATAGCGACTGAAATTGTACCGTAAGGCAGCTTCTTGACGCTTTTTACACTTTCGAGCATCCTTTTTTGTTGCAGACGCATATTTTCGACTTTCATTTTGTCGAGCATACCGTGTTTCATAGCCTTTTCAAAAACTTCTCCGGGGTGTTCGGTATGAATGTGAATTTTAATTATTCCTTCATCGCCCACGACCACCATGGAGTCCCCCATGTCTTCGATTTCTTTTCTGAAATCTTCCGCACTTATATCGTACGTCATTAGGAAAAATTCAGTGCAGTAGCCGTATGTTATTTCACCCGTATACGTGTGAACGTCACGTTTCATCAGTTCTTCAAAATTTTCGTTATCCGCCTGTTCGCCTTTTTGAACCGGATTTCCGACATAGGATTTCATCATGCCGTCAATAAAAGAGAGAAAACCGCGGCCGCCCGAATCTACAACGCCCGCCTCCTTAAGCGCACGTAAAAGTTCGGGAGTACGTCCGAGAGACTTGCCCGCCTGTTCGGTCACCAGTTTTAAAAACACGCCCATATCTTCTTCATCGGCGGCTATTTTTACCGCCTGTTCGGCAGTTTCTCGGCATACGGTCAGAATTGTCCCTTCGACAGGTTTAATTACAGCCTTGTATGCCACGTTGCTTCCCGACATAAGCGCTTCGGCAAAATCCGCTGTGCTTAAAGCTGTCTTACCTTCCAAAGCTTTGGCGAATCCTCTGAGAATTTGTGATAAAATTACTCCTGAATTGCCGCGCGCTCCCATAAGAGCGCCCCGTGAAACCGCTTTGCCGATATTTTCGAGTGAATCGGAAGATGTTCTTTCAAGTTCCTCCACGGCTGAACTTATAGTCATCGACATATTTGTTCCCGTGTCCCCGTCCGGAACCGGAAACACATTCAGCTTATCTATAAGATCTCTTTCCTTTTGCAAATTTGCGGCTCCGGAATAAAACATCGCTCTCAGTGTACCGCCGTCAATTTTGTTCATATTAAATCCTCCCGCTATTTTTCCACGCGCACGCCCGCCACTTTTATGGAAATATGTTCCACTTCAAGTCCCGTCATCATTTCTGTATCATACTTTACACGATCCATAATATTTTCGGCAACGGTTGAAACTCGTGTACCATATTCGATTATAACGGAAAGCTCCAAACTTATACGATTATCTTCAATTTCAACATTTATACCCTTACTGCCTCTGTTTTTGTTTAAAAGTTCGGCAAAACCGTTCTTAAAATATGCCATACCTACCAGACCGTAACACTCCATGGCACTCCTGTTGGCTATTTTGGCGACAACGTCCTTATCTATTATAATGTCACCGTATTCATTAGTTATAACAGCCGACATATTTTCTCCTTCCCGTTTCAAATAATTTATAAACAAACATCATCTATATCGCATAGTATAACATAAACGATAATTTTTATCCACTTAAAAAACAGCTTCGATCGACCGAAAAAAATTGTTGACATAAAAATTTTATGGCGTATAATTAAATAATAATATTTTGGCAGAGAAAGAAGAGTAACAATATAAATGACGCTCAGAGAGAAAGACAAACGCTGAAAGTCTTTTGCGACTTGTATTGTGAAAACCGCCTTTTTAGCCATTTGTGATGAACAGACGGGCAGCCCGATACAGCGAAAACGAGAATAATTTTGGGTGGAACCGCGTTTATACGTCCCATACGTCTTTGGCGTATGGGCTTTTTTATTTTTCGGGAGGTTAAAATGAATATAATATTGAAAGACGGTACGCAAAAATCGTACGACGAAGAAGTTACATCTTACGATATTGCCCGTTCAATAAGCGAAAGTTTGGCACGTGAAGTTGTGGCGGCTGAAATAAACGGCGAAGTAAAAGACTTGACCGAAAAAGTACCGGACGGCGCAAAAGTTAAATTTTTAAAATTTGAGGATCCCGAAGGTAAACACGTGTTTTGGCATACTTCCACGCATATCATGGCGCAAGCCGTAAAACGTCTTTTTCCCGAGGCAAAACTTGCTATAGGCCCCGCAATTGAAAACGGATACTATTATGACATAGATTCTGAACATAAATTTACGGCGGAAGATCTTGTAAAAATAGAACAGGAAATGAAAAACATCGTAAAAGAAGATTTAAAAATCGAACACTTTTTCCTTGAAAGTGAAGATGCGATAAAACTCATGAAAGAAAGAGGAGAAGATTACAAAGTTGAACTTATAGACGATATAAAAGATCGGGGAGAAAAAATATCTTTCTATAAGCAAGGCGAATATGTAGACTTGTGCACCGGGCCGCATCTAAACTCCACCAAAAAAGTCAAGGCATTTAAAGTGACGAGCGTTGCCGGAGCATACTGGAGAGGAGATCAAAACAACAAACAACTGCAAAGACTTTACGGAATATCATTTGAAAAGAAAAAATCTCTCGATGAATATCTGCACATGATGGAAGAGGCAAAACGAAGAGACCACCGTAAAATCGGCAAGGAAATGGGCTTGTTCATGATAGCGGAAGAAGGCCCCGGATTTCCGTTCTTTTTGCCTAACGGCACGGCACTTAAAAACGAACTCATGAAATACTGGAGAGATATCCACAGAAAGGCGGGATATGTGGAAATTGAAACGCCCATCATTTTGAACCGCAAACTCTGGGAAACATCGGGACACTGGTATCATTACAAGGAAAATATGTACACGCTCAAAATAGACGACGAAGATTATGCCATCAAACCGATGAACTGTCCCGGAGGAATGTTGGCTTATAAAGCGTCGATGCACTCATACAGGGAATTTCCGCTTAGAATTGCCGAAATAGGAAGAGTACACCGCCATGAACTTTCGGGCACTCTTCAAGGCTTAATGAGAGTAAGAGCGTTTACACAAGACGACGCCCACATATTCATGCTCGAAAATCAAATAAAAGACGAAATCAAAAACGTGGCGAAACTTATAGACAAGGTATACAGCAAGTTGGGTTTCAGCTACCACGTGGAACTTTCGACACGTCCCGAAGACTTTATGGGAGAAATAGAAAAATGGAATATTGCTGAAAAAGCCCTTAAAGACGCTTTGGATGAACTTAACTTAAACTACATCATAAATGAAGGTGACGGCGCATTTTACGGGCCTAAAATAGATTTTCACCTTAAAGACTGCATAGGCAGAACCTGGCAATGCGGAACCATTCAACTTGACTACCAACTTCCTGAAAGATTTGATTTGACATACACGGGACAGGACGGAGAAAAACACCGCCCGATAATGATACACCGTGTAGTGTTCGGCAGCATAGAACGCTTTATAGGCATCTTGACCGAACAGTTTGCGGGGAAATTCCCGCTTTGGTTGGCACCCGTACAGGTAAAAATCCTGCCGATATCCGATAAATATATGCCCTATTGCAAAAAAATGTACGACATGCTCTTTAAAGCCGGCATAAGAGTTGAAATTGACAGTCGCAGCGAAAAAATCGGATACAAAATCAGAGAGGCGCAAATGGAAAAAGTGCCGTATATGCTTGTACTCGGCGAAAAAGAAGAAAACTCCGGTATGATATCGGTACGTACACGTGACGACGGCGACCTTGGAGAAATAGCTCCGGATAAATTCCTGGAAGAACTTGAAGAAAAAATTAAAACTCGTGAAACGATAATAAAACCCGAATAAAAAAAATGCCGCTCAGTCTTTCGTATCAGTAAGACCGGGTGGCATTTTTAAATTTTTTTAATACGACTTTATGATAAAATTCGCTTAATACTTAAAAGCGTTAAAAAATGTAGTATGATAGTGATGTATGAACATTAAAATACGAAACAATAAAAAAATATAGTAGAAAGTATTATAACTTAGGAATTTGACAAAATGTGTATGATACTGCAATTTTTAAGAGAAATCAGTATAAGACTCTATACTGTATTTTAAAAGCAAAACAGTATTACAATATTTGCCCGCAAAATCTTCAAAATTAACACCGTACTTGACGGTAAGGCTCTTATCGTATAAAATTAAAATGAATTTATTTTATAAATGTGTTCGGGAGGGGAGAGTTATGGCAAATGAAACTGTTGATAATTACGAAAAATTAGCATCCTGGGGAACATCTTTTTTAAATATCAAAAACACGGATTATGTTTTGGATATAGGTTGCGGCAACGGATTGGAAGTAAGGTATCTTTTAAGGAAAGCGGAACTCGTATACGGCCTCGACTCCTCCAAAGTAAGCCTTGCCGTTGCGGCGGATATAAATAAAAAAGCTATCGATGACGGTCGTTGTGAAATTCTTGAGGGAGATGTGCTCAATCTGCCTTTTAACGACGACGGTTTGGACGTGGTAACCGCTTTTGAAAGCGTATATTTTTGGGAAGATTTGGATGCCGCTTTTAAAGAGATATACAGGGTTTTAATTCCCGGAGGGCATCTTTTGATATGCAACGGTTTAAGTCAAAGACAGGATTTGGATGTAAAAAAATGGGCTGAAATGTTGGATTTTGAAATCTACAACACAAAATACATGGTTCAGATGTTAAATTTGATAGGCTACAAAGCCGAATATCACGCCGATGAAAAAAGACGTATATGTATTGTGGCTGAAAAAATTAAAGTGTGATTTTTGAAGTAAATCAGTATCATATGTTTTCGCAAGTTATCGGATTAAGTATATAGCAGAAAAATTTCAGACAATTTTGGATAAAGCGCCGAAAAATTTTATACAGTTTGAATAAAAACGCCGAAAAATCATAAATTTTATTGATTTTTCGGCGTTTTTTAATATAAAAATTATTGAAACTTATTTTGCATAATCTACCGCTCTGGTTTCACGAATTATGCTGATTTTAATTTGTCCCGGATATTCCATTTCCGATTCGATTTTTTGTTTAACTTCCCTTGCAAGCATCGGTAAATACACGTCGTCGATTTTTTCGGGTTGAACCATTATTCTTACTTCTCTGCCCGCTTGTATCGCATACGATTTTTCTATACCTTCAAATGAATTTGCAATCTCTTCGAGTTTTTCAAGGCGCTTGATATAAGCCTCCAGAGTTTCTCCCCGTGCGCCGGGTCTTGCCGCGGATATGATATCCGCCGCCGTTACAATGACCGCCTCAACGCTTCTCGGTTCGTAATCACCGTGATGAGTTGACATGGCGTGGATTACCTCTTCCGATTCTTTATATCGTTTTAAAAGATCCATACCTATTTCAACATGGGTGCCTTCCATTTCATGATCCATGGCTTTCCCTATGTCATGGAGCAGCCCTGCACGTTTTGCGATTTTTATGTCCGCTCCGAGTTCAGCCGCAATGGCGGCGCATATATGTGATATTTCAACCGAATGTTGAAGTACATTTTGTCCGTAACTTGTGCGGAATTTAAGTTTACCCAGGAGTTTTATAAGTTCGGGGTGCATACCGTAAATACCGGTTTCAAATACGGCTTTTTCTCCCGCCTCCTTGATTATACGCATGACTTCTTCTTTAGCTTTTTCAACGGTTTCTTCAATTCGAGCGGGATGAATCCTGCCGTCTGCAATCAGTTTCTCCAGAGTTATACGTGCAACTTCACGTCTTATGGGATCGAATGAAGAAAGCACTACCGCCTCCGGAGTATCGTCTATTATAAAATCGACACCCGTCAAGCTTTCAAGCGAACGTATGTTTCTCCCCTCACGCCCGATAATTCTGCCTTTCATATCGTCGCTCGGCAAAGTCACAACGCTTACGGTAGTTTCTGCAACCGTATCGGAAGCGCATTTTTGAATGGCGTAAGCCGTTATCCACTGCGCTTTTTTCTCAGAGACTTCCTTAGCTTCTTCTTCTCTTTCTTTTATCATGACTGCCATATCATACTTTACCTGCTTTTCAGCATTTGATAAAATCTGATTTTTTGCTTCTTCAACCGATAAATTGGAGATACTTTCCAGCTTTAAAATTTGATTTTGTTTTATTTCTTCAATTGCCGCTTCTTTTTCTTCTATTGATTTCAATTTGGCGTTATATTTTGTTTCTTTGTTTTCCAGTTGATTTAATTTTTTATCTAAAGCGGATTCTTTCTGTACTACTCTGTCCTCATATTTTTGAAGTTCGCTGCGTCTTTGATTGTACTCTCTTTCCGCATCAATTTTTATTTTATGAGATTCTTCCTTCGCTTCAATTAACTTATCTTTTCTTTGAGCTTCGGCATCTTTGATTATGTTTTCAGCCTCTTTTCCGGCATCTTCAAGTCTGTCGTCCGCTCTTTTCAAAATATCTGCGGCTACATTTTCAGCCTGATGAATTTTACCTTCGGCTATATTCTTTCTTATCAAAAATCCGACTATAACGCCGGCAACAGCTAATAAAATATTTATTATTACATTTATAGGATTAATATTTGTCACCTCCTTCAATTTGAATTTTATCGGGTAAACTTCAAATTTTAAGATTTAACCCGATTTTAACAAAAAACATAACATAAATATACGGAAACTTCCGATTCTTTATATTATTTTATATAATAATTGTAAATTAAACTTATGTCAATTATAAATTATAAGTGCAAGCATAATATGAGTACCTGTTCTTTTGTTGCCGTCAATAAAGGGATGGTTGGAAATGATACCGAAGCCGAGTCTTGCGGCTTTTTGATAAATGGAAGGGAAGATATCCTGTCCGCCAAAGCTCTGAAATGGAGCGGCAAGAGCCGACTCATAAAAAAAAGTTTATTTTATCCGTAAAATCAAAGTGTTGTGATACTTATAAACTTTAAACGACATTTTATTTGTACACTTTTATTTTTTCTATTGGCGGTAACAAAATTTATATTTTTTTATTTAAAATCGTTGACAAATCCAAAATGAAAGGGTAATATATAATATAGGTTAGCGCTCAACGTGATAGAGTGCTAACAACAAAACGCAAAGGAGGGTGTTATGAAAAAAGAACTTTCGGAACGCAAAAGACGTATTT
This sequence comes from uncultured Filifactor sp., assembly GCA_947254385.1. Lineage (GTDB taxonomy): Bacteria > Bacillota > Clostridia > Peptostreptococcales > Filifactoraceae > CAMYCP01. Next base: position 9,636 of record CAMYCP010000006.1, read on the forward strand.
TACAGTTTATAATTCAAGAGTATATTTTAACCGCCGAACCTATCGGGTCACGTACGATTTCCAAAAAAAACGGGCTGGACGTGTCGGCGGCTACAATCAGAAATGAGATGTCGGATCTTGAAGACTTGGGTCTTTTGATACAACCGTACACTTCAGCGGGACGTATTCCGTCCGGTGATGCGTACAAAATTTATGTAAGCGAAATGAATTCTCCGGATACTTTGAGTGAAAAAGAAAAGCAAATAATAGAAAAACGTCTTCAAGCAAATGTGGACGAAGTGGAAGATCTTTTAAACGAATCCTTGCGAATAATATCGCGTCTTACGGGGTATACATCCATAGGCGTAACAGGTATTGAAGAAAAAGTTAAAATACGTTCCGTATCGTTGGTTTCAATAGAACCTAAGAGTGTGGTGGCCGTGTTGATTTCCGAAAAAGGCGACACTAAAAGCGACATATTGCATTTAAATCGTGAGGTGGATAAGGAAAATCTCGCTTTGATATCGGATCTTATAAATGAACGTTTGACCGGAAAGTATTATAGCGACATAGATGAGGGTATATTTCAATATATAAAGGGTAGGATAAATGAATACGGCGAAGTGCTGGACGATTTGCTGAAATTTTTAAAAGACAATTCGGAAAAAAATAAAAAAGCTACTTTGATTTTATCCGGAGCTGCAAATATGCTCAATCACCCCGAATTTAACAACGTAGATAAGGCGAAGACAATTTTGGAATTTATGGGAGAAAAAGAAAATCTGAAGGATTTGTTCTCTGAAAAGGGTATAGAAAAGAACAATATAAACATAGTGATAGGAAATAACACGTCGGACGGCATACTGCACGACTGTTCGGTTATAACGGCGGACTATGAAGTGGGAAAGGTCGGTATAATCGGCCCTACCCGAATGAATTACGGCAGAGTGCTTGCGGTAATGAATTTTATAACGCAGAAAATCAACAATATTTTAAACGATTCATAATTTAAGGAGGGTATTTGATTGGATAAAGATGATATGCTGAAAACCGAAGAAGGTATGGAAAAATCGGAAGAGGCGAAAAGCAAGGAAGAAAATACGGAAAAAACTTCAGTCGATGAAAATCAAAGAATTGAGGAACTTGAGGACAAACTCAAACGTACACAGGCGGAATTTATAAATTTCAAGCGTCGTACGGAAAAAGAAAAGGAGAGCATTTCATTTCTTGCAAATGAAAAAATCGTACTTGAGCTGTTACAGGTTATAGATAATTTTGAACGGGGACTCGATGCGATAGAAGACAAGGAAAGTCAAATATATAAAGGTATGGATTTAATTTATAAACAACTGATTAAACTTCTTACGGATCATCAGGTTCAAAAAATAGATACAGAAATTCCGTTCGATCCGAATTTGCACCATGCAGTGCTTCAAGGCGAAGGAAAAAGCAAAGATGAAATCATGGAAGTTTTTCAAAAAGGATACACGATGGCGGGTAAAGTGATTCGCGCCGCAATGGTAAAGGTATCCAAATAATTATAGGAGGAATTTAATATGGCGAAAACAATAGGTATAGATTTAGGTACTACAAATTCATGTGTAGCGGTACTTGAAGGCGGAGAACCCGTAATTATCCCGAATATCGAAGGAATGCGCACCACACCGTCGGTTGTTGCATTTTCAAAAGACGGGGAAAGAATAGTCGGAGAACCGGCAAAAAGACAAGCCGTAACTAATCCGGAACGTACAATAACTTCAATCAAAAGAAAAATGGGCAGCGACTATAAAATAACTATCGACGGCAAGGCGTACACTCCACAGGATATATCTGCAATCATTCTGCAAAAGCTCAAAGCCGATGCGGAAAGTTATCTCGGAGATACGGTTACCGATGCGGTAATAACCGTGCCTGCTTATTTTACCGATGCACAAAGACAAGCGACCAAAGACGCCGGAAAAATAGCCGGTTTAAATGTAAAACGTATTATAAACGAACCTACCGCCGCATCAATTGCATACGGTTTTGAAAAAGATAATATAGATGAAAAAATATTGGTATTCGACTTAGGCGGCGGAACTTTCGACGTTTCCGTACTTGAAATTGCCGACGGTACATTTGAAGTACTCGCAACCAACGGCAACAATCACTTAGGCGGCGACGATTTCGACAATATATTGGTAGATTACATCGCCAAAGACTTTCAAGCAAAAGAAGGAGTAGACTTAAAAGCCGACAAAGTAAGCCTGCAAAGACTGAGAGATGCCGCTGAAAAAGCTAAAAAAGAGCTTTCCTCAACCATGACCACAAATATCAACCTGCCGTTTATAACCGCAAATGCCTCAGGCCCCAAACACTTAAACATGGATCTTACACGTGCGAAATTTGATGAACTCACACATGAACTTGTAAATAAAACTATGGATCCGATGAAAAAAGCTATGGACGATGCCAAACTTTCCCCGTCGGAAATTAACAAAGTAATCCTTGTAGGCGGTTCTACACGTATTCCGGCAGTTCAGGAAACGGTTAAGAAATTTTTAGGAAAAGAACCTCACAAAGGAATAAATCCCGATGAATGTGTCGCTTTAGGTGCGGCAGTACAAGGCGGGGTTTTGACAGGTGAAGTAAATGATATTCTGCTTCTTGACGTTACCCCGCTTTCACTGGGACTTGAAACCTTAGGAGGAGTTTTCACCAAAATAATTGAACGCAACACCACCATTCCGACCAAAAAATCGCAAGTTTTCTCAACCGCCGCCGACAATCAAACTGCTGTAGACATCCACATACTACAAGGTGAACGTCCCATGGCATCCGACAACGTAAGTTTAGGAAATTTCCAACTCAACAACATTCCGCCCGCACCGCGCGGAGTACCTCAAATCGAAGTAACGTTCGATATAGATGCCAACGGTATAGTAAACGTCAAGGCGAAAGACCTGGGTACCGGTAAAGAACAGGCTATAACCATAACATCTTCCTCCAACCTTTCAAACGATGAAATAGAAAAGAAAGTTAAAGAGGCTGAAATGTACGCCGCAGAAGACAAAAAGAAAAAAGAAAAAATGGACGCTTTAAATCAAGCCGAAACGACAGTATATCAAACCGAAAAAACTCTCAAAGAATTAGGCGACAAAGTAACCGAACAAGAAAAGAAATCAGTTGAAGAAGAAATAGAAAAATTAAAGAAAGTAAAAGACGACAAAGATGCCGATTCTGAAAAAATACGTGCCGCAATAGATGCGGTAATGAATAAATTTCAACCGATATCTACACGTATATACCAAGAGGCGGCAAAAGCACAGGAGGCAAACAAACAAGATACTCCTAATGAAAGCGGTGCTGAAAAAAAAGATGACAATGTAGTCGATGCCGAATATGAAGAAGTTGACAAGGATAAAAAAGATTGATACAGCGCATTTTACCGAATATCGGAGATGAATAAATGGAAAAAAGAGATTATTATGAAGTGCTCGGCATAGACAAAAACGCTACCGAACAGGACATAAAAAAAGCGTACCGCAAGCTCGCAATGAAATATCACCCGGATAGAAACCCCGGAAATAAAGAGGCGGAAGAAAAATTTAAAGAAGTGAACGAAGCCTATCAAGTGCTTTCGGATACAAGTAAACGTCAAACATACGATCAATTCGGCCATGCCGGGTTCGATCAAACGGGCGGAGGATATTCAGGCGGATATTCGGGCGCGGGGTTCGGCGGTTTTTCCGATATTTTCGGTGATATTTTCGACGATATGTTCACAAGCGGAGCCGGAAGAGGAAGACGTCGCAACATTCCCGAAAAAGGCGACGACTTAAAATACTCTTTAAGAGTGGATTTTAAAGATGCGGCATTCGGCAAAGAAGAAGAGATTAAAATCAAGCGCCATATTGAATGTGACAACTGTCACGGGACGGGTGCAAAACCCGGCACAACGCCCAAGACCTGCACCAAATGTCACGGCAGCGGAATGGTACAATCACAGGTAAAAACCCCGTTTGGCGTCATGATGCAGACATCAACCTGTCCGATATGCCATGGAGAAGGTACGATAATAGAAAACAAATGTCCTAAATGTAACGGCAACAAAACCATACCGGAACAAAAGACCGTAACGGTAAAAATCCCCGCCGGTGTGGAAGACGGCATGCTCCTTAGAGTGAGCGGTCAAGGTGAACCCGGCAAACGCGGAGGGCCGACGGGAGATCTTTTGATAAAAATAAAGATAAAACCCGATGAAATATTTGAAAGAGAAGGCAACACGGTATGGCTCGATATGCCGGTATCGTTCACGCAAGCGGCGTTAGGAGATGAACTCACTGTTCCCACAATAGACGGAGAGGTGAAATATAAACTCCCCGAAGGCACGCAAAGCGGTACGGTATTCAGACTGAAAGACAAAGGTATTCCGTATTTGGGATCTAAAGGCAGAGGAGATCAAAAGGTGAGAATACACGTACAAGTACCTAAAAAACTCACCGACAAACAAAAACAACTACTCAGATCTTACGCGGCGGAACTTGGAGAAGAAGTATCGGAAGAGCCTAAAAGTTTTTGGAAAAAACTTAAAGACGCACTGGACTGAAAAATTATAAATCGTTTATAGCGCAAAACCTCTTAATTTCGTTTAAAACACGAAGTTAAGAGGTTTTTATATTACATAAAAATATGCTATAATTTTTTAATCGAAAATATTTAAGCTACATAAAAAATTGCGGTATTTTTTTGTTTTTGCATACTGAATTTTTAAAAGCAGGAAGTATCACTAAATTAAATAAGCTGTTAACTACATTTTGGAGGAATTATGCTGTTTACAAGCCCGGTGTTTCTATTTTGGTTTTTGCCGTGTGTAATAACTATTTATTTTTTATTGCCGCATATAAAATTAAAAAATCTTTTGCTTTTAATATCGGGTCTGTTTTTTTATGCGTGGGGCGAACCTTATTTTGTGTTCGTCATGATATTTGTATCCTTGGTAAGTTATATCGCATCTCTTATTATTCAAAATATCAAACAAAAAAAAATTCGCATTTTTTTTGTTTTTATAGCTTGCGCCATACAGACGGCAATACTTATAAGATTTAAGTACACGGATTTTATAATACAAAGCGTAAACTCCATATTTAAAACCGAATTTAATCTTACTTATCAGGTTCTCCCGATAGGGATATCTTTTTTTACTTTTCAGGCGATGTCGTATGTTTTTGATGTTTACTTCGGTGAAAAAGCACAAAAAAATCCGCTCAATGTGATACTCTATATCTCGCTTTTTCCGCAGCTTATAGCGGGGCCGATAGTTCGATACTCCCAGATTGAAAAAGAAATAACTTTAAGAAAAACTGATTTATGCGATATAACATACGGGGTAATGCGTTTTATGAGCGGTTTTATCAAAAAAACTCTGATTGCAAACCAAATGGCGATAATTGCCGACAGAGCATATAATATGCCCCCTGCTGATATGTCGTCAGCGTTTGCGTTTCTCGGCGCATTTTCGTATTTTTTGCAGATATATTATGATTTTTCGGGATATTCCGATATGGCGACGGGGCTGGGACTGATATTCGGTTTTCATTTTCCCGAAAATTTCAACTATCCTTACGTTTCTTCCTCAATAACCGAATTTTGGAGAAGATGGCATATGTCTTTAAGTTCATGGTTTAGAGATTATGTATATATTCCGCTCGGCGGAAGCAGAAAAGGGAGAAAACGCCTGATACTTAATCTCTTTGTAGTCTGGCTTCTTACAGGGATATGGCACGGTGCTGGGTTTAACTATATAGTGTGGGGAATGTATTATTTTTTACTTCTTTTAGTTGAAAAATTCTATGTAAAGCCTGCAAAAAGCAACACCGGTATATTTTTGCGTACCGTATTGACGGCTTTTTTAGTAATGACAGGATGGGTATTTTTCCGTTCGGAGAATTTAAACTACGCCTTTGCATATTTAAAAGCGATGTTCAGTTTTAAAGACGGGATATTCAGCGGACAGGCAAGATTTTATATTAATGAATACCTCCCGTTTTTACTTGCGGGAACTGTTTTCAGCTTTCCGATATACAAAAAAGCGGAAAAGTATTTTGAAGAAAAAGGCGGATTTTTTGAATTTATCTACTCTCTTATAACAGGAGGTACAATACTTTATTTATTTTATGTATCGGTCATATATATTATAAAAGG
>CAMYCP010000007.1 GCA_947254385.1 uncultured Filifactor sp.
CAATTTATTATGCAATTCAGTATAAGGCAAAAAAATTTCTCCAAGTAAAAAAAATTCTCAAATAAGAAAAAATTCACACATACAAAAATTTTTTGTCAACAAAAAATTTTTACATTAAAATATCCGCCAGAGATTTCTAGCAGATAATATAAAGCAAAAGAAGAGAAGGATCCCTCCCTCTCTTCTTTAATCTTATCTAGGATTTCTTTGAAACTTAGCCTTAACAATTTCAAATTCATCTGTGTTGATGTTAAATTCATTGTTGTCTTCCTTAATCCAGTTTGCCCTGTAAAAGTTCTTCTTGTATAAGTAAGTGTTGCTTGCACACAGGATGTCGTAGTAAGACCACATATCATTCTTAACATCTTTGTAGCCTATTAAGTTCTTGTAGTTGTTTTCAATATAAGTCTTGTCCAGAAGCCTATTGAAGGCCTTGTTAGAAACTGCTGCAACTTCTTCTCTTGGGATAAACTCGTCGCCTTCATAAGTTGCAAGTCCGTCAGTGTAAATCTTTAACCAGCCTTCCTTATAAGCTGCTTCGATTTCACCCATTGCCCAGTGTCCATCTTTTAGATTCATGTGGTTGCCACTTGCATCTTCAAGTTCTTGGAATCTCTTCAAGGTAGCAATCCATTCATTTCTTGTAATCTTGTCTTGTGGTCTGAAGTTGCTATCATCATAACCGGCAAATACCCTTGCTTGAGTTACGATTTTAACAGCTCTAGTGTACCAAGCTTCTCCAATGTCCTTGTAAGGAAGTTTGAAGTCTTTATTGTACTTATAGCCGTCTTCAACAAGTGCATTGGCAAGAATTTGTGCAGCCTCAGCACGAGTTAAACCATCCTTAGGTCTAAAGTCACCCCTGAAACCTTGCATAAACCTTACTTCTTTGGAATAAGAATTGTCAACAATTGGTACAGGAACCTTGACAATCTTTTCTTTAACTATAGTCTCGTATCTACCTCCAGAACACGTATGATCATGAGGTTTATTTGGATTAGGTGTCGGTGGCATATACTCGTCTTGAACAATTACATCAATTTTAACAATTTCACTTGTTCCATTTGTATAATACACCTTTATTTCTGCAACACTTTCTCCTCTTTTACTAACATCTGGTTCATTTTTAATTTCAATATAATCAATTTCTTTGCCAGCAGGTGGGGTGATTTTTTCTAGATAGTTATCCTTATTTGGTTGCACTCCCACATCTGTTATTACATATTTAACATCTCCTGCTACAAAGATAGCAACGAGGATTCTTTCGCTTGTGATCGGTGTTGTTTCGTCGATAGCTTCTTGCCATTTATCAAATACATAGTTTGCTGCTGGAATAGTTTTTGGAACTGCAAGTTCGTTTTTACCTGCTATTTGTCCATCAGCTAATTCAACTAATTTTATACCAGCATTTGGATTTACATAGTAGGTTTTTTCTGCAACATTTCCTTCAAGTTTACCCTTGTTTTCATCTTCTGTCTTGAAGGTCACTTTTACATATCCTTCAGTTGTCACTTGGTTAGGATCGTCAATTTTTTCTACTATATCCTCTGACTTAACAAAGTTAAATTCGTAGGTTTTTTCAGCTGTAATTTTTTCAGCTTTTATTTCAGGTGACCATGTTCCACCGTTAGAAGTATATCCAACATTTGGAGTCTTTGTAACTGCTTGTGCTTGACTTGTCATATCGACTTCAACATCAGGTGATACGTAGTAAACTAGGTCGCCGGATACTGATCCGCCTGTGCCTGCTTTGAAGATTACTTTCACATAATTTTCAAGTGCTTTTTCAGGTTTTTCACCATTTGGTCCAGCTGAAATAATATTGTCGTGTACTTCAACTGGTATTACGACTGGATTGTCATTTGTTCCTTGTGTAGTACCGTCTTTGTACTTAACGATAACTTTAGCTGGTTCGTTGCCAACTGTATTACCATCCGGTTTTGAAATAACTTCTATTGATTCAATTTCTTTGCCTTTTTGTGGTGTGATTTTTCCTTTTAAAATCTCATCCGTTATTTCTTTGCCCTTTGGTGTGTCTAACTTAGTTGTACTTAATGGATTATCTATAGTTTCTGCTTGGATTGATTTTTTATAGGCAGCTTCAATTACTGTTACCTTGTCAGCGTATTGGTTCTTAGCTAAATCAATTTTAGTTGCTGGTGTTACGTCTGTTAAACTATTGTCTGTTTCTCCAGTCTTAACTTTTTGCCATTCTTTAAAGATATAGTTTACATCTTTTTCTCCAAGTCCATTAAAAGTAAACTTTTGATTTTCTTTACCGACAGGGTCTGTAACTGGTATTGTTACTTCCCTAGTAGGATTAACCCAGAATGTCTTTTCAAACTGAGTTTCATCTGTTGCCTTGTCTGTTGTTTTAACGATAACTTTTACATAACTGCTTGGTACATCTGGTTTTTTGTTTGGATCTGTTTGTTCTACTACATTATCAGAACCTACTGGCTGAATGATTGTATCTGTCGTAAATTTATGACGCTTAGCAAAGTCAAATTTGCCATTTTTTTTGCCGTCATCATTTTGATTAATTTGATCTGCTGTCCAATTGATAAATGTTGAAGATCCATCCGGGTTAACCTCTGGTATCACTACCCAAGCATTTTTATTAACATAATAAACCTTGTTGTCCTTTGACTTCATATCGCCTGTAGGAGCAACTGTTACTTTTACATATTCGCCAGTTATATCTTTTAATCCACCTTCTTTAGCATCTTTCTTTTCTGCGTCTGTTAAGAATAGTGGTTTGTCACCGTCCTTGTTAAGGGCTTCGTAAACATTTTTGTAAACTTTAATTGGTATATCAAGTTCTTGTGGCTCTTTGCCGTCTTTGAAAGTAACTTTAGCCTTGACATTTACTGTGCGAACAAGTTGGTCCTTGTCGGCCTCGCCCATTTCTTTTACTAACTCATAAACTTGATCGTCACTTGTTAATTCATTTCCATTTTCATTGAATAATTTTATTTCAGTTTCTGATGGAAGTGGTTTTTCATCGCCATTTTTGTCTTTCCAGACTAATTTTTTCTTTAAGTCTTCTCTCGTTGGAACAAAGTTATTTGTCCAAGCGTTATTTTGGTCTTTAAAGGATTCTGTTCTTACTAAGCCGGGTGTGCTTAGACCTGACCATTCGAAGTAGGCTGTGAATGTGTAATCTTTTTTAATGATTGTGTCGTCATTTAATCGTGGACTCTTGTCCCACTTAATAAATTTCTTTCCAGTTTCTGGTGTGATGTAGTACTTTCCTTCAACCTTATCATTAGGTGTTCCATCAGGCTTTGTTCCCAATTCTTCTGGAACTGGTAATAATTGTGATTGAAGGCCCTTAATTACATCATAGTGAAGTTCTGTAACTTCTTTCCCATCCTTGTCTTTGAAAGATCCACCCTTGTCTGCCTTGAAAGTTACTCTTACATAACCATCTGGTACTGGATCATTTTTATTTGACACTTCAATTACTCTTACATCCTTATAATAGAAAGTAATTTCTTTTTCGCCTGTGCCATTAATTCCTAAGAACTCGTTTGTATCTTCATTAACATCAAAGAATAGTTGTTGTTGTGGTGCACTTGTTAGTACCCAACCTGGGATTCTTCTATAGTTTCTTGCGTCATAATGACGGTTACCATTTATAACTAATTCTGGGTCAATAATCTTTCCTTTTTCTGGATCTGGATCGTTTCTAAATCTTTCATCTATATAATTAACCTTATATTTACGTTGTCTAAATGGTCTGTAGAAGAATTTAAATACATATTCCTTGTATTCAGGATTTGCTTTATACACAGTGTTATTAGGGGTTGACTTGTCAGTATCTACTATCTCTTTTGGTTCTAAGCGGAACATTTGGAAATATGAGTTTTTGAAATCAAAGTTTGTATTATATTCATCATATTCTGTCTTTAATTTATGTTCAACTTGATTAGCATCTGTGTAGTTCTTTAAATTTTCTTCTAGCTCTGCATTAGGCGCTATTAGCCAGTCATTATCTTGCTTATCAGCAGTAGTTGCTACATAATAGTTTAAACGCTTGTCATGAAGCACCTCTTTAATTGGGTTTTCTCTTAAACTAGTATCTAGTTTAAAGTTCTCATCCAAGAAGTAGTGTAAAACATCAACATCTACTTTTTCGTTTGGAACCCAAATTGCCTTTAAATATAGAGGAGATACTACATCGTTGCCGAAGGAATAAAGCTCTGGAACTTTATAAGTTTCTCTATAAGTCGTATCTTGCTCGGTTGTGTAGTTGCTATTGGCATCTTTCTTATATCTAATTATTTCCCAACCCATAAAGTCGTAGCCCTTTCTTGTAGGCTTCTTTGGTTCTACAAGCTTTTGTCTTTGGATAACTGTAAAAATTTGCTTGCCATCTGTAGTAGTAGCAGGCTCTTTTAGATAACCTTTTTTGGCATAGGTATTAATTTCTTCTTGACCTATGTCTCCTTCTTGAATTGTTTTGCGTTTTTGAGTTAGTTTTGTTTCGTCAATTGAACTTAAATCTCCGCCGTTTGGATCAAAGGTTACTTTCCACTTGTAGTCCGGTTCGCCCCACTTAGCATAAAGGTTGACCGGGTGGTTAGGCATCTTCTCGCCCGAGTTCTCCCAAACAAGTTTTGTGCCCGCAGGGTCTAGTGCCCAGCCCTTAAATACCATTTGGTCTGAAAGATTGTCTGGTCTTTTAACTTTTAACTTGCCATCTGCTGGGTCTGTAAATATTAAATCGGTAAGCTTTAATTCTTTTAACTTTTCCGGATTATCCAATAGGTTGGCCGGATTGTCTTTTTTATATTCATCCCCAGTGTCTACTGTAGGGCTTAAAGCCTTTAGTGGAAATTCGTAGAAAGTATCTAATTGGTTCGTTGAGTTAAATTCACTATCGGCCTTAATCACTGACGGGTTGTAGTTAAACCTTAGTGGGTACTTGTTACGAGTGTATTTAAATTTAAGGTAGCCATTTTTTTCAAATGGTTTAACTAAAGGTTCACCTTCACCATCAGTCAATGGATCGCCAAATTCATCAATATCGCTAAAGAAGAAATTAATAAATTTCATCTTTCCTATAGGGAGTTCATCTCCAAGCACTGTATAGGTCTTAGCAGGAAATGGTGTTACTTCTGCACGCTCGTCGTTTTTATCATCTATGCCATCTTCATCAAGAAATTCCGCTCGTTCAAAACCTCTCTTACCAGTAAAGCCTTGAACCTTGGGGTATTTAGGCGCATAAGATTCGGAATTGGTATCTGCCTTAAATCTATATAGGTCGTAGCGGATAATTGTTTCGCCGTCCTTAAAGCCGTCCATCCAAAAATCCATGTGGTGAGGTATGGAGTTTTCGGCCTGTTCTATACCAAAGGAAAGAGTTGTAAAATCGAATTTATCTACGGGTATGGTTGTTCCATCACCCTTATCTATCGGTTTCTTATATCCGCCCCAGCGAGTGTAATTAGCCATGTCCAAAAATTCATCGGCATTTAATCTATAAGGAGGTGTATCTAAGTAACCTGGCCAATTTGGCGTACTATAGTTTGGTCCCCAGCCGAATGATTGATAGCCAGGTTTAAAGCCCTTGGTTTGCATTGCATCATTTGGCCAGCCAAGCATTAGCTGATTAAACCTTGCCTTGTAATGGTAAGGATTACCGGGACCGCCCTTCTTCACTACCTCGCCTTTATCTTCATCATATCCCCAAATTTCAGGGTAAAAGGTATTTTCAGCAGGCTGAGCATTAGACTTAGTAAAGTATAGGTCGTAGACTTGTCTGTCGTAGTAGATATTGTAGACAGTCTTACCTGTTGGATCTACAGACTTGACTAGGCTTACATTTGCAGGGTCCGCATTTTGCTCATGCGTTAATTTTTTGTTGCAGACATAGAACTTGTTTAGATAAAGATCTTCGCCACGATTAAATCTTGCGCCGGCCCAAATCTTGTTAAGACGGGCTTGGTCTAGGTCCGGAAATGGAATCGTATTAATAGATACTGTATCTAAGTCTGGGCGAGTTCCTGTAGCTTCATCTTTATATACATGAGTGCCCATATAGTCGTACTTTTCTAGTAAAGATGCATTATCATCGTGGTCTGCCTTTTCTGCCCAGAATTGAATAGCATAATCTGCCTTTTCCTTGTCCTTCCACACTGCTGTGAAGGTAACCTTACTTTCCGGCATGATTAAATCATTATCAAGCTTTTCTATAGCTTGACCGGTTCCGACTGTAATTATTTGATTTGCCTTAAATTCTTTTCCATCTTTTGTTTTTAAATCAACAGATGGCTTCCAGCCTTGGAACAAGCCGCCATCCTTTGTAGGGATATCTGCAATTTTAGGAATAACTTGTCCATAGTAAAGAGTACGAGCCGGAATTGGTGTTCCGCCTGCAGTGTCAAAAACTACATCGTGGTAGGCACGGTTATAACGATACTCCAAGATAAAGTTCTCAGCATTTTCCGGAACTTGCATGTTGATAGATTCAGCTTCCGGAACAAAGCCTTTTCTTCTCGGATCATTTTCACTCAAAGGACTTACTTCCATAGTGGAGCCGGTGTTACCGTTTTGAGTGGTAATAAGTTCTCCATCTTCTCCAACGCTTCCATCTGGATTTGTGTACTTGGTAAAGTCTTCTAGGTCTTGGAAGACGTGTTTAATTTTTATTTGATTGCTTTTAGCAGTGTATTTATAATCTTCCTTGTCAGAGTATCTAAAGCCGTTAGCATCATTTCCTGTTTTATTTTTTCCGTCTGCTGCATTTTTAACAATATCGTAGTCGATTTTAAAATCTTCTTTTGGCTTTTCATAACCAGTAAGATCAGGTAGTTTTATAGTTTGTTTTACCTTATCTTTTTCTTCTTGCGTAGCTCCTGCACCTACACTGGCGATGTATGGTTGGTATCCAACCTGATACTTCTCGCCTCTTTGTACCTTAAAATCGGTGCACAAAGTGTAAATTTCCGGCTGGTCTGGATTTTTAATTAAACCCTCTGCCGTTTGGCCATTTCCTGGTTTTGCAGGCTTAACAGGAAGATTTTCATTCCCTTCTATAATCTTTGCCTTATCTCTTGCCAAGTTATCATAATGATATCCATAATTCACCTCAGCAAAGGCCTGTAATGGCACTGACAAAAGCATAAGTAATGCCAGTACAAATGTCGTGGTTCTTTTTAGGTAATTTCCCATTTTTTCCCCCCTTAAAATTAAATATTAATAGTTTATTTTTACTATGATGTATTATATACCATATTTTCCCCCCTTAAATTTAAATATTAATAGTTTATTTTTACTATAATGTATTGTATCCCATTTTTTCCCTCCTTAAATTTAAATATTAATAGTTCATTTTTCTTATAATATATTTTTTTTCTATTATACCACATTTATACCACATTTTTCTCATTTTAACACTTTTTTATGGCTTTTAATTACTTTGCCCTTATTTCTAGGTTTTTGTAAATTCACCTATATGAAAAAAGAGAAAGAAATTTTTCCTCCTAATGTTATATTGCTCCAAAAATATTTTTATATAATTTCATACAATATATTGACGTAGTATAGACAACATATTATAATATGTACAAGGAGGGATTATTATGGCACAAACTACAGTAAGTGTAAGAATGGACAGCGCTCTAAAAAAAGATTTCGATATTGTATGTAAAGAGTTGGGTTTAACGATGAGTACGGCTATAACGATACTTGCCAAAAAGATGGTGAGAGAAGAACGTCTGCCTTTTGAAATGTCTTTGGATCCGTTTTATAGTAAATCAAATATGGAAGAATTAAAAAAACGTATTGAAGATGTAAATACAGGAAAGAGTATTTTAAAGGAACATGAACTTATTGAGGCGGACGAATGAGAATATTGTGGTATGATAAAGCATGGGAAGAGTATTTGTATTGGCAAACGCAGGACAAGAAGACGTTAAAACGAATAAATGCACTTCTAAAATTCCCGTAATCCTTTTGAGAAAATAGGCAAGGCTGAGAGTTTGAAGGGAGATTTGAGCGGATTTTTAAGCAGGCGTATCGACGATACCAACATGCTTGTCTACAAGGTAGAAGAAGATAATATTGAGGTATATCAGTGTAAAGGCCATTATGAAGATTTATAAGAGCTTGAAAAAAGTAGATTTAAAATTAAACCGGTTGAATTTCAACATTTTGTTTCGTTGAATTCAGCCGGTTTTGTATTTTTTAGGATTTATGTGTAAGTTAGTTAAAATTAACACTATATTATACTGATTTCTTTTAGGAATTGTAGTATAATACACGTTTTTTAAAACTTTGTTTTAAAAATTTTTAGAGATACATATAATTAGATACAGCCTATATTTGTCAATAAAAAGTTTTAAAGTTTTTGTATGTAAAAAAGCAAAATAAAAAACCATAGGTTCACTATGGTTTTGCATTATATGGGCGTTATTTCGCATTCATTGCGTTTAATTTTTGAGCTAATTTGGAGATTTTGCGATCTGCGGCGTTTTTGTGGATGGTGCCTTTAGATGCGATCTTGTAAATTTTCTTTTGCGCCAGTCTGAAGTTTTCGGTTGCCGCTTCAGAATTGCCTTCTGCTACAGCTTCGTTGAATCTGCGGATAGCCGTCTTGATTTGAGATTTTCTCATCTTGTTTACAAGAGTTTTGCGTGCCGTTACGGAAATTCTCTTTTTTGCCGATTTAATGTTTGCCATGATATTTCACCTCACTCATTTTTAAATTGCACTGATAACGGACTTAATTTTATCAAATAAAATTAATTTTGTAAATCCATTTATTTAAATTTTAATTGTAATTTTATCATAGGTTATCGTATAATAGACAAAGAATATTTCAGCTATCTTATGTAAGGAGAGAATTTTTTGAGCAAAGAGAACCATATAAGAAATTTTTGTATAATTGCGCATATAGATCACGGTAAGTCAACTCTTGCCGACCGTATTATAGAGATGACGGGTGTGGTAAGTAAGCGCGATATGAAGGAACAACTTCTCGATAATATGGATTTGGAACGTGAACGCGGGATAACCATAAAACTTCAAACTATGAAAATGGTATATAATGCCGACGACGGAGAGAAGTATTATTTTAATCTCATAGATACTCCGGGGCACGTGGATTTTAATTATGAGGTTTCCCGCAGTCTTGCGGCGTGTGAGGGAGCGATTTTAGTCGTCGATGCGTCTCAAGGTGTTGAGGCGCAGACACTTTCAAATGTGTATCTCGCTTTGGATCAAAATCTTGAGATTTTGCCCGTGCTTAACAAAATAGATTTGCCCTCCGCACGTCCGGACGATATAAAAAAAGAAATAGAAGATATAATCGGGCTTGATACGACGGATGCGCCGCTTATATCCGCTAAGGCGGGCATAAATATAAAAGATGTGCTGGAGGATATAGTAAAAAATGTACCGCCCCCGTCAGGAGATGAGAATGCTCCGCTTAAAGCTCTGATTTTCGATTCATATTATGACAGTTACAAAGGTGTTATTGCATATGTCAGAATTTTTGACGGGAAGGTCAAAAAAGGCGACAAAATTTTGATGATGAATACCGACAAAACTTTTGAGGTGGTCGAAACCGGTGTTGTATCTCCCACTCACATAGAAGTGGATTCACTTTCGGCGGGAGATGTAGGTTATATAGCCGCCTCTATTAAGGATATCAGAAGTTGTCGTGTAGGTGATACGATAACTTTTGCCGACAATCCCACGTCAAAGCATCTGCCGGGATACAAAAAAGCGACTCCGATGGTTTATTGCGGAATATATCCTGCTGAGGGAGAAAAATACGAAAATGTGAAGGATGCGCTCGAAAAAATGCAGGTGAACGATGCGGCGCTCGAATTTGAACCCGAAAATTCGGTTGCGTTGGGTTTCGGTTTCAGATGCGGATTTTTAGGGCTGCTTCATATGGATATAATTCAGGAACGACTGGAAAGAGAATTCAATCTTTCACTTATTACGACGGCGCCGTCCGTCGTTTACAGAGTAAACAAAATCGACGGTGAAGTGTTGATGATACAAAATCCGAGCAATCTTCCTCCCGTCGCTGAAATTTCGTACATTGAAGAGCCTATTGTCAAGGCGGATATAATCGTACCTAAAGATTATGTGGGGCAGGTTATGGAACTTGCTCAGGAACGTCGCGGGATAATGATACGCATGGAGTATTTGGATGCAACTCGTGTAATGATTCACTACGATCTTCCTTTAAATGAAGTGATATTTGATTTTTTCGATGCTTTAAAATCCCGCACCAGAGGATACGGCAGTTTGGATTATGAATTTAAGGAATACCGTGAGTCAAAACTTGTGCGTCTTGACATTCTTATAAACAAAGAGCAGGTCGATGCGCTTTCGTTTATAGTGCATGAGGACAGTGCATACAAACGCGGTCGTTCGATATGCGCCAAACTTAAGGATGAAATTCCCAGACATCAGTTTCCCATACCGATACAAGCTGCTATAGGGCAGAAAGTAATTGCACGTGAAACCGTGAGCGCTTATCGTAAAGACGTACTTGCCAAATGTTACGGCGGAGATATTTCACGTAAGAAAAAATTACTCGAAAAACAAAAAGAGGGTAAAAAGCGCATGAGACAAATAGGAAATGTCGAAGTTCCGCAAAAAGCATTTATGGCGGTACTTAAACTGGACGATTAATCGGAGGAAAATATGACGAATATTGCAAAAACTTACGATCCCAAAAAATTTGAAAAGAAAATATACGATATGTGGCAAGAGGGCGGATATTTTAAAATCGATCCCGACAAAACAAAAAAACCTTACTGTATAGTTCTTCCCCCGCCCAACATCACGGGTCAACTTCATATGGGTCACGCTCTGGATCATATGCTGCAGGATATATTGATCAGAACCAAACGTATGCAGGGTTATTCCGCATTGTGGCAGCCCGGCACCGATCACGCTTCGATTGCAACGGAAGTTAAAGTTGCTGAAAACATACTCAAAGAGGAAGGGCTTACCAAAGAAGAAATCGGTAGAGAAGAATTTTTAAAACGTGCATGGAAATGGAAAGAAAAATACGGCGGAAAAATCGTCGAACAGATGAAAAAATTAGGAGATTCGTGCGATTGGTCAAGAGAACGCTTTACCATGGATGAAGGGCTTAATGACGCAGTAAACGAATTTTTTATAAGACTTTACGAAAAAGGATATATTTATAGAGGAAACCGCATCATAAATTGGTGTGTGGACTGTAAAACATCGCTTTCCGATGCGGAAATCGAACATGAGGACGAAAACGGCAGTTTTTGGTACTTTAAATATATGTTTGAAGATTCCGACGGATATATCGAAGTTGCGACCACACGCCCCGAAACAATACTCGGCGATACCGCCGTGGCGGTAAATCCGGAAGATGAAAGATATAAACATCTGCTTGGTAAAATGCTCGTCGTACCTTTTGTGGGGCGCAAAATTCCGCTGATTGCCGATGAATATGTAGATCCGGAGTTTGGAACCGGAGTTGTAAAAATAACGCCGTCGCATGATCCCAACGACTTTGAAGTCGGTTTGAGACATGATTTGCCTAAAATTTGCATAATGAACACCGACGGCACTATGAACGAAAACGCCGGCAAGTATGCGGGAATGGACAGATACGAATGTCGTAAAGCCATAGTAAAAGACATGGAAAACATAGGCTTAATTATAAAAATAAAACCGCACGTTCACGCCGTGGGGCATTGCTACAGATGTCACAATATAGTGGAACCGATGGTATCCGAACAATGGTTTGTAAAAATGGACGAACTTGCAAAACCGGCGCTTGAAGTTTTAAAAACGGAAGAACTTAAACTCGTGCCGAAACGTTTTGACAAAATATACAATAACTGGCTCGAAAATATAAGAGACTGGTGCATATCCAGACAACTTTGGTGGGGACATAGAATACCCGCATATTATTGCGACAAATGCGGACATACCGTAGTAGGTAAAACCGTTCCGTCTAAATGCCCCGAATGTGGAGGAGAACATTTCACGCAAGACGAAGACGTACTCGACACGTGGTTTTCATCGGCGTTGTGGCCTTTCAGTACGCTCGGTTGGCCGAACGAAACAGAAGAACTTGAAAAATTTTTTCCGACCGATGTACTCGTAACCGGATATGACATCATCTTTTTCTGGGTAATTCGCATGGTATTTTCCTCGCTGTTTATAACGGGCAAATCCCCGTTTTCTCACGTACTCCTGCATGGACTGGTACGTGACGAACAAGGCAGAAAAATGAGCAAATCCCTCGGCAACGGTATCGACCCTTTAGAAGTAATCGAAAATTATGGAGCGGATGCACTTCGCTTTATGCTCGCAAGCGGAGTAACTCCCGGTAACGATATGAGATATTCATCGGAAAAAGTTGAAGCGGGACGTAATTTTGCGAACAAGATATGGAACGCCTCACGCTTTATCATGATGAACCTTGAAGAGTACACGCCGAAACTTATAGAAAGAGAACAAATCGAACCTTATCTTGAAATGAGTGACAAATGGATTTTGTCACTGTCCGAAGAAACAATCGAATATGTAACTTTGAACATCGACAAATACGAACTTGCTCTGGCGCTGGATAAAATATACGACTTTACGTGGTCTAATTTTTGCGACTGGTATATAGAAATGTGTAAACCCCGCCTTTACGGTAGCGACACGGCTAAAAAAGATACGGCGCTTTTTGTACTTCAAAAAACTTTAAAGACGATATTAAAACTTTTACATCCGTTCATGCCATTCATAACGGAAGAAATATATTCGTATTTAAGCGAAAATAAACTTATAGTGAGCACTTGGCCGAAAAATGATGAAAAATATGTATATTCAAAAGAAAAAAGCGAAATGGAACTTGTAATGTCCGCTATAAAAGAAATACGAAATATAAGAGCGCAAATGAACGTGCCGCATTCGACAAAAACGAAACTTCTGATAACCGCAAATGAGAAAACGGAAAATATTATTAAAAAATCGGAAATTTATCTTAAAACCCTATCTTATATAAATGAAGTAAAATTCATTGAAAAAAATGATGTACCCGAGGATGCCGTATCCATAGTTATAGACGGTGCAAAACTTTATTTACCTCTGGAAGAACTTGTGGATATAGATAAAGAACTTGAACGCCTTACAAAAGAAAAACAAAAAATTGAATCCGAGCTTAAAAGAGCGAACGGCAAACTTAAAAATCAAGGATTTGTAGCTAAAGCGCCGGCTAAATTAATTGAAGAAGAAAAAGCAAAAACGGTAAAATATACACAAATGCTTGAAAAAATAAACGAAAGCATAGATAAACTCTTAAAAAAATAGAAGGAAAAAAATGCGCCGAAAAGACAGAGAAATAACCGACATTAATGAAATATGTAAAATATTATCCAAATGTGAAAGTTTAACTTTAGCGTTGTTTGATGAACCTTATCCTTACGCTGTGTCGTTAAATTTCGGTTATGAACTTGTAAAAAATGAACTGAGGCTATATTTTCACGGGGCGAACGCCGGCAAAAAGCTTGAACTTATAAAACAAAACCCCAAAGCGGCATTTTCCGCCGATACATCTAAAGAAGTCTCTTTAAGCGAAAAGGCGTGCAATTCGACAATGTACTATGAAAGTGTAACCGGTAGCGGAGATATAAAGATACTCGAAAATGATAAAATTCATGCATTATCCGTTATAATGGAGCATTACGGAATTAAAAACAGTACATTTGACGAACGAAGTGTAGCAAAAGTATGCGTTATGGAACTTACAGTAAAACACATAACAGGTAAAAAACACGGAAAATAATATCGGGGGATGATTATGCAACTTTTTGAAGAATGGAAACAAATGGCGTATGAGCCGCAAAACAGAGGAGAGTATGAAAAATTTTGGAATAAATATATTCCCGTGGAAGAAAAAATATATAAATACCTGCTTGAAAACCACACGGAAACTGTATCCGGGACTTTAAAAGAACTCTCCGATAAATTTAAAGTAGAACCGGTTACTTTTACAGGGTTTTTAGACGGGATAAACACATCTTTAAAAACTGAACTTAACTTGGAAGAACTTGAAGAAGAAAGTGACATCAAACTCGATATAGACTTTGAAAAACTGTACTTTAATATGTTGGATGCACAAGCCGACTGGCTCTACAATCTTAAAGAATGGGATGAAATATTAACGTCTGAAGACAAGGAAAGAATCACCAAAGAATACAAAAAAAGCAAAACCGTGGTAAAAGGTGAAAAGATAGGGCGTAATGACCTTTGTCCGTGCGGCAGCGGTAAAAAATACAAAAAATGTTGCGGTAAAAAACTCTAACATAAAAAGACGGGTGGATTATGCAGGATAGTAAAATATCACGCAATTTTGTTTTAAAAATAATAATGATAGTTTTTGCCTGTCTTATCGTGCGTTATTTTCATTATATAATCGGTACGGTTTTAATTATAAATGAGATACTTTCACCGTTTATTATAAGCCTTGCGGTAGTTTATATCTGGAATTTAATAATAACGCCCATAGAAAAACTTATAAAAACATACCTAAAAAATAAACTTATAAACAAATACGTGAGAGTTATAAGCATAATTCTTTCATTGTTATTACTTTTTTTTATGATTGTTGTAATATTTAAGCTGGTTATACCGCAACTCTTTTTATCTCTAAGCGTATTGACGGTTGAAATACCGAAATTTATTGGAAATGTCAAAGATT
The DNA here is from genome assembly GCA_947254385.1 of uncultured Filifactor sp. Classification (GTDB taxonomy): domain Bacteria; phylum Bacillota; class Clostridia; order Peptostreptococcales; family Filifactoraceae; genus CAMYCP01. The sequence continues at coordinate 14,708 of CAMYCP010000007.1, forward strand.
TTTTCTTGGAACTTACTGAAGGTGTGGATTGGGCAAGTGAATACAGAAAAAGTGTCGTTGACTTGCAAATAGATTGGCAAAAAATACTTAAAAATATAATTACATTTTTCGGCAAGGGAGTAAGCGGAGTACTTGCTACAACCGTAAATGCGTTAAGCACAATAGGCACGGTAATATCGGTAGGTTTTCAGGTATTTGTATTTTCAGTCTACGTTATAACGGACAAAGAAAAATTAAAAATTCAGTTTGATAAAATCCTTAAAGCCTATATCTGTAAAAATAAAAGAGAAAAAATATACTACTTTTTAAATTTGGCGAATCAGTCATTTTCAAACTTTGTAAAAGGGCAGGTGACGGATGCGACAATTATAGGTGTAATGTTGTATGTTGCCCTCATACTTTTTAAAATGCCGTATGCGCTTTCAATAAGCGTGGTGGTGGCTATTATGGCTTTGATACCCATACTGGGGGCATTTATCGGCGGATGCGCGGGTTTTATAATGATAGCCGCCGCCGACTTAAATCAGGCTCTCGTTTTTTTGGTGATATTTATGACAGTACAACAACTTGAGGGAAATTTAATCTATCCCAAGGTAGTCGGTGAGTCGGTAGGATTACCCGGGATATGGGTGTTTTTCGCGGTAATGACGGGCGGAGCAATAGGCGGAGCGCTTGGAATGCTCGTTTCAGTTCCGTTATTTGCTACATTTTACAAAATATTGAAAAATAATGTAAACAACAAATTACAAAATATTGATTGAGAAAACTTACAAAAACTCAGTTTTCAAGAAAATATCAGTTTTACGATGCACAAAATTATATTTTTTTTATTTTTATCAATTTTTAGATATGCAATTATCAGTTTTCAAAAAATCTAAATT
>CAMYCP010000008.1 GCA_947254385.1 uncultured Filifactor sp.
AAAGTCTTTTACCCATCTTGTTATTATTGATGGGTTGTTTATCTTTAATTCATTTACTACTTTCATTTTGAATTCTGTGCTATATTTTGCCATTAAAAAACTGACCTCCTCTAGTTAGTTTTTTGGTCTAACTTTTGGGGGTCAGTTCATTCTTAAGCGGTTTTTTGTATCAGTCGTGTATCTGCCAGTCTATTTTTTCCATTCCGTTTTCTTCTAAAAACCGGTTGGCGGTTTTAAAATGACCGTTGCCGAAAAATCCCCTGTTTGCGGATAAGGGGCTGGGGTGTGGCGATGATAAAATCAGATGCGCCGGATTATCTATCAAATTTTTTTTGCTTATGGCGTGAGCACCCCAGAGCATGAAGACTATGGGTGTATCTTTTAAGTTCAATATGCTTATTACATCGTCTGTGAAGATTTCCCAGCCTAAGCCTTTGTGAGATGCGGCGCTTGCACGTCTCACGGTGAGAGAGGTGTTTAGGAGAAGTACTCCCTGTTTCGCCCATTCGGTCAAATTGCCGTGGCTTGGAATATAACAGCCGAGTTCTGCTTTAAGTTCCTTGTATATGTTTATAAGCGACGGAGGAATTTTTACGTTTTTGTTTACCGAAAACGCCAGCCCGTGCGCTTGCATCGGTTCGTGGTAGGGATCTTGGCCCAAAATTACCACTTTGACATTTTTGTAGTCGGTTTGCTTAAACGCCTCAAATATATGATACATATCGGGATAAATCGTATAATTTTTGTATTCGTATTTTAATTTTTCTCTTAATTTTATATAGTAGTCTTTTTTAAATTCGTCTTTTAATATATCGTCCCAACTGTTGTTTAATTTCACCATTTGTATTCCTCAATTTTTTTCGGGCATTATTTTTTTACCTTTGATTATACAGTATTTGGAGTTTTTCATGACTTTTTCCGACGCGTCTTGTGCTACGTCGAAAAATGTGCGGTTGTTGGATATTTCTATTGCGCCTATTTTGTCTCCGGTTATCCTGCACTTGCTCGCTACCGTTCTTACTATTTCTCCCGCCGTGATATGGTCTTTATATCCCGCATCCACGAAAAACCGCACCATATCTCTTTCACGACCTTTACGTCGTTTTCTTTCGGGACGGTCGCTATTTTTTTTGCGTTTAAGGCGATCTCGTTCGTAGGATCTATAGTCTATTTTTTCTTTTCTTTGAAGTTTGAGTTCTCTTTGCAGCGTGAGCGCAAGGAATGTTTCGGGATCTATGCCGTGTTCTTTTATTTTGTTTAATATGTCATAGTAAAATGAGGGGATTTCTTCAGAGTTTTCGTTCATTACGGATTCGATGTAATGTTCTATGGTTTTATCACGTACTTGTTCGTATCTGGGGATTTCTTTTTCGGTTATTTTACATTTGGCATATTTTTCAATACGCTTGAGTCTTTCAAGGTCCCGACCGTATGCAAAGCTGTATGTTTTGCCGTAACTTCCCGCTCTGCCGGTTCTGCCGATACGATGTACATACAGTTCTTCTTCCTGTGGGATATCGTAGTTTATTACCAAGTCCACGTCTTTTATATCCAACCCTCTGGCCGCTACGTCGGTTGCTATCAATATGCCGATTTTTCCGTTTCTAAATTCCTTCAAAACCTGTTCCCGCTTTTGTTGCGTGAGATCTCCGTGCAGGGGTTCGGCTCTGTAACCTTTGTCTTTCATTCTCAGGTACAGTTCATCGGCGGTTTTTTTGGTGTTACAGAAGACTATCGTTTTACGTGAATTTTCAAGGTCTACTATTCTGCTTAAGACTTCGAGTTTATCATCGTTTTTCACTCTTATAAAACTTTGTTCTATTTTGTCGACCGTTATTTCTTTGGGACTTATCCTGATTACTTCGGGGTCGTTCATGTGATTTTTGGAAAGGCTTACGATTTCAGGCGGAACTGTCGCCGAAAAGAGCATTGTCTGGTGTGTGCCGTCTATGTGGCTCAAGATTTCATCTATGTCGTCGATAAAGCCCATGTCCAGCATTTCGTCCGCCTCGTCGAGTACGACCGTCTGCACGTTTTTTAAAACTACCGTGCGTCTTCTGATATGATCTAAAAGTCTGCCGGGGGTGCCTACTACAATTTGATTGTGTTTTTTGAGTTCTTTAAGTTGTTTTCCGATATATTCTCCGCCGTACACCACCACCGAATTTAAATTCGTAAATTCGATCAATTTTTTTATCTCTCTGTCAACCTGCACGGCAAGTTCACGTGTCGGACAAAGTATGAGCGCCTGTACGCCGTGTTTGTTATTTTGAAGAATTTTATAAACCAAAGGAATGGCAAATGCCAAAGTTTTGCCCGTGCCTGTCTGTGACTGCGCAATCAAGTCTTGCCCGTTCATAGCCTTAGGTATAGCTATGGCTTGAATGGGTGTCATTTTTTCAAAGCCGAATTTTTCTATGGCTTTTTTTATTTCTTCCGAAACCTGTAAATTAAAAAAATTGTCCATGAAACCTCCCGATAAATGTTTTTACAAAATCCGACACTGAACCGCATGAAAAACAAACGGAAGATCTATACACCGCAAAGTCGTTTATATTTAAATACAATCTATAAAAAAATGAGTTTGCACTTAAAAATATTTTTAACCGGTCTTCATACTAAGTTTCACAAGGAAATCTTTAAAAAATAGTATTGATTTTACGATGTATAAATTTTTAAAGATGCCCACAAGAAATTGCAGTATCAGCTTTTATTTTAGAATTTTTTGTAATACAACTTCATGATAAATTTCTCAAGAAAAGTATACTCATTTTAAAAAGCAAATTAGTATTTAATATAATTCAACTTTATTTTATAATTGCGATTTTAATCGGATACGAATAATAAAAAATCTTCCAAATTGCGGACAAATTGGAAGATTTAATACAAATTTAAGCAACCTATAAGCCGAGTTCTGTTTAAGCGATCATCTATCTACGCTTTTTGTCACCAAAAAGCTTTAGCGACCTACCTTTTAAACCGGGACGGGCAGCCCCGTTTTGATGTTTTACTTGGTCTTGCTGCAAGCGGGGTTTACATGACAACACGATCTCCCGTGTGCCGGTGAGCTCTTACCTCGCCTTTTCACCCTTACCGTAAACGGCGGTATATTTCTGTTGCACTTTCCTTGAAGTCGCCTTCACCGGACGTTATCCGGCGCTTTTGCCCTATGCAGCTCGGACTTTCCTCATGCTTGCGCATGCGATCGCATCGTTTACTTAAATTCATTTACTTATCTACAACCGACAAATCTTTGTTACAATGAAACTGTCGGATTGATAAACTATAAGAAAATTCTCCTAGAGCAGAGTGTACAACAAAAAAAGTTTTGTGTCAATTGTCTTGGTCGTTACAAATTTAAAAAAACTCATTTTTGTGTAAACTCCGATTTTTGCTCTGAATTTTTATAACTACCTATTTTGGTAGTTGTACATACTTATGATGTTTTATATTATATAATGGAAAAAGAATAATTTTAAAGGAGGAATTTTTATGTTAGGATTAAAAAAATTTTTGTCTTTTGTCGTGGTTCTTTGTTTGGTGAGCGTAAATTTCAATTTTGCATATGCTGAAAATAATGCCGGCAAATTTAAAATTTATGAGGGGCAAATAAAGATACTTGATGATAGAGAGTTGTGTGAATTACAGGGGCTGAACGAAAAGTTGACCGAGCTTTTCTGTTCGGGGGAAAGTCCTTACACCTACGTAATTTTATACATGAAAAACAATGTCGATGTGACGGGGTATTCAGCTGATGATTCAGAGTACCTGTACCCGCAAACAAAAAAAGCGAATATGATTTTACTTCAGGAAGCAAATTCTTATGCCGCGATAAATCCCGAATGGAAACAATTGAACGGCAAAACCGCCAAAGTCAAAGTGAGATACCTATGGTTTCAAACCGACGTGAGTTTACCTCACGAACAGCCGCGTGCCGGAGAGGCTTTACCTGTTACTAATACAAAAAAAGCGGTTGTGAGTGATGTTATGACGATTAAGATAAAAGGTGAGGTTTCTCCGTACAGAGTTGTAATTATAGACGGCTCGGCGTATCTTCCACTTAGAAGCCTTGCAAATGCACTGGGATGTGATGTAGAGTATGACGGCGCAAACAGAATTATAAATATAACGACCGGGGCTTTTAGTTTTGCTGATAATTACACAACCTCTCTATACGGCGAACGAACGGCAATTTTTACTGACGATATGCGCCTTTTTATCGACAATGTAGAATTTTCAGATAAAAATAGTATCTGTATTATAGACGCAAGTACATATCTGCCGGTAAGAAAAATAGGCAAAGCAGTAGGTGCAACCGTAGATTGGGACGGAATAAATAAAATTATAAACATAAATTGAAAATATAGCCTGAAATAATTTGCGTAAGTGCATTTCTAAAAATTGATAAAAAATTAAAAAAACATAATTTCAAACATTGTAAAATCAATATTTTATTTTTTGAGGATAGATTTTTTAGAGGTCCCCGTAAGAATAAAATAACAAAAACCTGTAATTTTAAAGGTATGCAAAAATTTATCATGTTCAGCTTAATTTGGAGATTATAAATGCAAAACTATAAATTTACGGATATATATATTAAAACCCTAAAAGCATCTTTGATGTACAATTTTATAGCGTTATGTCTGTTTCTTCTCGGCTCATTTTGTAGTGACAAGTTATTTTGTTTTATGAGTCTTTACGGGATGCGAATAGGAGGAGTTTCAAGTTTAATTGCGGCGGGATATACAGGTGTAAAAAATAAGGCAACTGTTGTCGATTTAATATTTATGATACTGTTCAATCCTTTTTTGTATATCACAATAATTTTGTTAATAATTGGATTCTTTTTAGATGCTTTTTAATAAAAAGTGACGTCGTCAAATCAACGGTTTTAGAAAATTAATACCGAATTGCATAAGAAATTGTAGTATCAGTTTTATTATTAAATTTTTTGTAATACAACTTTATAATAAAATCCGCTTAATACTCTACACTACATTTTTAAAAGTACAGTAAAATAAATATTTTATTTTTTAGTGGAGTTTTTAGAGCTTTCTTTTAGAAAATTTTGTGAGTATTTTTTTACAAATAAAAAATAAGATTTTCAGCATAAAAAATGGTATAATAAACAAAAGTTTAAAAAAAGAAAACATTTTCTTTGTTTAGGTTATAAACGGGAGGAAATTATGTTTGATAAAAATGTGGCTTATGATGTGTTGACATCTACTAAGCTGACTCATGAACAAAAGCTCATGAACCTTGCCAAATGTGCTGAAAACGGTGTGGACGTACTTAATATTTCGGACAGGATGAAATTTTATTTCAACAGCGGGTCGATAAACGATCTTTTTGAGGGAGCAGCGCCGTACAGGCCCAGATACATTTTGCCAGATTATGACAAGTTTATAAAAAACGGCAGCGAATTTTTACAGGTGAAACCCCCGAAAGATTTTTACGAACTTATCTTCGCACTTATGACACTCTACAGACACGTGCCGTCCATAACCAATTTTCCGGTGTATCTCGGCAATTTGGATTATATGATTGAGCCGTTCATAAAAGATATGAGCGATGAAGAAGTAAAGAAATTTCTGACGCTGTTTTTTAATTACCTTGACCGCACGATCACGGATTCGTTCTGTCATGCCAATATCGGACCTTATGAAACGCGAGCCGGCAACTTAATTCTGGAAGTTGAAAGCACGCTTGAAAATACCGTGCCGAATTTTACCATAAAATACGATCCGGATATAACGTCGGATTCTTTTATTAAAAAAGCAATAGATTGTTCGCTTGTTTGTTCCAATCCTGCAATCTGTAATCACAAGGACAATCTCGAACCGTTCGGGGAAAGCTACGGTATTTCTTCCTGCTACAATATTTTAGCGACAACGGGCGGAGCGTACACTTTAACGAGACTCACTCTTACCGAACTCGCCAAACTTTCCGATTCCGTAGATGACTTTATGAATGACCTCATTCCTGAAGTTGTAGGGTTAATTTCCGATTATATGAGCCAAAGAATAAATTTCATAGTTGAAAAATCGGGATTTTTTGAAAGCAATTTTTTGGTAAAAGAAGGTTTGATAAGCAAAGACCGATTTGTAGGTATGTTCGGCATAACGGGACTTGCAGAGGCGGTGAATACTTTACTTAAAGACAAGGGTTTAATTTACGGCACCGACAAAGAGGCGGATGATCTGGGAGAAGAAATACTTAAAAAAGTACAAGCTGAAGTAAACAAATACGATGCGCCGTATTCTCCGATTTCAGGCAATAAATTCCTGCTCCATGCGCAAGTGGGACTTGATTCGGATCTTGGCATTACGTCGGGAGTAAGAATACCCGTGGGGGATGAACCGGAAAGTTTTGCAATGCATCTTAAACATTCGGCGAGATACCACAAGTATTTTCCTGCGGGCGTCGGCGATATTTTCCCGATAGCGAGTCATATCACGGACAATAAAGACGCACTCGTCGATGTGGTAAAAGGAGCGTTTAAAGAAGGCGTGCATTATATGTCGTTTTATTCGGCAGATACCGATCTTGTAAGAATTACGGGATATCTTGTAAAGCGAAGTGAAATGAAAAAATACGACAACGACGAAGTTGTGCTTCAAAACACGACACAACTCGGCGCACCTAATTATAAGGTAAATCGTTTAAAAGAAAGAAAAGTAAGAATGACGGATTGATGTACAATAAAGTAAAAATAAACAAAATCATACCCATCTCCACGGTTGACGGCCCGGGATCCAGGACATCGGTTTTTGTACAGGGGTGTAATTTAAAATGCGCCTTTTGTCACAATCCCGAAACCATAAACATATGTATAAACTGCGGTTTATGTGTAAAATCGTGTCCTGCCGGCGCTTTAAAACTTTCAGATAAAAAAGTTGTTTGGGAAGAAAAAAAGTGTATACATTGCGATACCTGTATCAACATATGCCCCCATCTTTCAAGTCCGAAAGTAAAAGATATGACGGCGAAGGAAGTTTTTTTTGAAATTATGAAAAATCGACCGTTCATAAGAGGAATAACCGTTTCAGGCGGGGAGGCGACACTGTATCCCAAATTTTTATCCGAGCTTTTTTATCTTGCAAAAAAAGAAGGTCTTAACACGCTTATCGACTCCAACGGTAAGATTGATTTCAGACGTTATCCCGAGATGATTGAATATACCGACGGCGTGATGCTGGATATAAAAGCATGGGACGATGATGTATTTAAACGTTTAACGGATGAAAAAAGAGAAGTATCACTTTCCGACAATATCAAATTTTTGGTTGATATAAACAAACTTGAAGAATTAAGGATAGTATGTAATGCAAAGTACGTGGACGTCTTAAATTCGCTTGAACAGGTCAGACTCTGCATACCGAATGAGTATTTTTCCGTGCAACTTAAACTTATAGCATTTAGAAACAACGGTGTTAAACTTTCAATGAAAAACGAACCGAGCGTAAATCTTCAAGAAATGCAAAAATATGAGGATTTTGCAATAAAACTCGGATATAAAAATATAAAGGTAAGATAATATGGATAATAAAGAACTTATTGAAACTGCTATAAAAATAAGCGAAAGCGCATATTGCCCATATTCGGCTTTTCATGTCGGAGCGGCACTGCTTTGCGGCTCCGGCAAAGTGTATACCGGTGTAAACGTGGAAAACGCCTCTTACGGTGCGGGAATATGTGCTGAACGCAGTGCAGCTGTACAGGCCGTAACAAACGGTGAAAGGGAGTTTGTTAAAATTGCGATTTTCGGTAAGGCGGAAAATTCCGACGAATTACAATATGCTTTTCCTTGCGGGATTTGCAGGCAGTTTTTGAACGAATTTGCCATAAAAGGCATGAAAGTGCTGGTAGCAAAGTCAGCGGACGATTATATCGAAACGACATTACAAGACCTGCTCCCAAGTTCGTTCGGCCCTGAAAATCTTAAGTAAAAGCATTGTAATATATTTATTGACGGAATATCTGAAAATATATGCTTAAAATTCCATAATTTTTTAATCAATCTCAGATTTTCCGATAAATTATTTTAAATTAGGAGGATTTTAGTATGAAGTTCAAAAAACTTTTAGCTTTAACACTGACCGCATTTCTGTCGGCAGGCATGATGACGGGTTGTGGAGGGAAAACCGAGGCACCGGCTGAAAATGCTGAAAAACCGGAAACAGAAGCTACCGAAACCAAACCGGAAGAACCGGCTGAAACCGCCGTTAAAGGCAAAGTTGCAATGATTACCGATGTCGGCGGAGTAAACGACCAATCTTTCAACCAATCGGCATGGCAAGGTTTACAAAATTTAGGCAAAGAAGGCGTGGAAGTTTCTTACATAGAAAGCCAAAAAGAAGCCGACTATGCCCCCAACCTTGAAACAAAAATCAATGAAGGCAACGACCTTGTTTGGGGGGTCGGCTTTATGATGAAAGAAGCCATGACCAATAAATCCCTAGACTATCCCGATCAAAAATTCGCACTCATAGACGACAGTTGGCCGGACGGAGAATGTCCTAATGTTACGGGCGTCGTATTCGCTGCTGAACAATCTTCATTTTTAGTGGGATACATTGCATCTTACATGACAAAAACCGATCATGTAGGTTTTGTTTTGGGAATGGAAAGCCCGACCATGAACAAGTTTACAAACGGTTACTATGCAGGCGTACAATACGGTGCCGCCGAACAAAACAAAAAAGTTAAGATTGACATGGTAAACGTTGAATCGTTCTCCGATGCCGCACTTGGTAAAGCTACCGCCAAAACCATGTATTCCGACGGTGCGGATATAGTATTCCATGCCGCAGGCAATGTCGGCAACGGGGTAATTGAAGCGGCAAAAGATGCAGGTAAATGGGTAATCGGTGTGGACATGGATCAAAACCACTTGGCACCGGACAATGTAATAACATCGGCTATGAAAAATGTAAACATTGCAACCGAAGACATATCCAAGAGAATTTTATCCGGAGAAGACTTGGGAGGCAAAACCATCACATATACTCTTAAAGAAGGCGGCGTAGGCATCGCTCCGTCAAGTGACAAGCTGGTACCTGCCGAAATACTTGAAAAAACTAAAGCGGTTGAACAAAAAATTATATCCGGAGAAATTGTAGTTCCTGAAACAGCCGAAGAACTGGCAAAATTTGGTAAATAATAAACAAAAAAACCATGCCTAAACTATAATTTTGGCATGGTTTTTTTAAAATCATTAAAGGTGAGAGAGATGACGAACAGTTCAAATACATACGCCGTTGAGATGACGGGAATTACAAAAATTTTTCCGAGGGTTAAAGCGCTTGACAACGTGGATTTAAAAATAGAAAAAGGCACCGTCCACGCACTTTTAGGTGAAAACGGAGCGGGAAAATCCACACTTATGAAAATTTTGTACGGTTTATACGAGTCAGACGGTGGATCGATAAAAATAAACGGCAAGACGGTAAAAATTTCCAATCCGAAAGATGCTTTAAACGAGGGAATAGGTATGGTGCATCAACATTTTATGTTGATTGAAAACTTTACTTTGGCGGAAAACATAGTTTTGGGCAATGAAATAACCAAGGGTCACGAACTTTTGGACAAAGTAAAAACCCGTGAAGTAATTACAGGTCTTGGCGAAAAATACGGTCTGGAAGTAAATCCGGATGATATAGTCGAAGATGTGCCGGTTGCCATACAACAACGTACGGAAATTTTAAAAACTCTGTACAGAGGAGCCGACATCTTGATTTTGGACGAACCGACGGCTGTGCTTACGCCTCAGGAAATCGAATCGTTTTTTGTGACATTGAAAAATCTCGTAAAAGATAATAAAACCATCATAATAATCACACACAAATTGAAAGAAATTAAGGCTATAGCCGACAAGTGCAGTGTTTTAAGGAGCGGTAAATTAATAGACACGGTAGATGTAAAAGATATAACCGAAAATGACCTTGCAAATATGATGGTTGGATATGATATAGACTTAAATGTCAAAAAAACTCCTATAAAACTCGGTGAAGAAATTTTGAGCGTCAAAAATTTGACGGTTAAAGATTCAAGAAACCTTGAAGTTGTAAAAGATTGCACATTTAATGTCCGTGCAGGGGAAATCCTCGCCATAGCCGGAATATCAGGAAACGGGCAGACGGAACTTATAGAGGCTATAACCGGACTTTCAGCGGCCGAAAGCGGACAGGTGTACGTATGCGGCAAAGAAATTACAAATTCAAATCCGCTTAACGTAAGAAAAGCCGGAATTGCTACAATTCACGAGGACAGACAGAAAAGGGGACTTGTGCTGGATTTCAGCGTGGCGGAAAATTATATTTTGGAATCCTACAAAGATGAAAAATTTTCTAAAAACGGCATTTTAAAATGGAAAAAAATTTTTGAATATGCGGACAAAAAAAATGAGGAGTACGATGTAAGACCTAAAAATTCGGCTAAACTTTCAGCTAAAGGGTTGTCGGGAGGAAATCAGCAAAAAGTTATCATAGCAAGAGAAATTGATCAGGAACCGAAGCTTCTGATAGCTTGTCAACCTACCCGAGGACTTGATGTGGGAGCGATACATTCGGTGTACGAATTTATACTCAAAGAAAGAGAAAAAGGCATAGCAATACTTCTTGTGAGCTTGGAGCTTGAAGAAATATTTTCTTTAGCGGATCGAATAGCAGTTATGTATGACGGCAGATTAGTTGCAAATAGAGATGCAAAAGATACCGATGAAATGAGTTTGGGATTACTTATGGCAGGTGGCGGAAATGACTGATAAAAAATTTATAAATTTTATAAGAAAACCGATCGTCGCTGTAGTTTTAGCTATTATAGTCGGAATTTCGGCGGGAGCCGTCGTATTTTTCGTGTCAGGTTTTAACGCATTTGAAGCATATAAAATCATGGCGACCGAGATATTTACCAAACCTCGAAACATCGCACAAGTGTTTGTAAATGCCGTGCCTTATATATTTACGGCGCTTGCGTTCTGCTTTTCGGCAAAAGCCGGACTCTTTAATATCGGAATTGAAGGACAATTTGTAATCGGTGCCTTGACGGGTGCGCTCATCGGGTATTTTATTCCCATGCCGCCCGTAATTCATCCTGTTGTGATATTGATTGCGGCATTTTTTTTCGGCGGGATCTTAGGTTCGGTTTCGGGCTTTTTAAAGAGTAAATTCGGCATACATGAAGTAATATCCACCATAATGCTAAACTGGATAGCGCACTACTTCAGCAATTTTATAGTAAACCTCCCATTCGTCAAAGTCAAAGGCGGAATACACACGCCGAAAATTTTGGACAGCGCCAAAATAAATTTTTTTACTACGGCTTGGAAAAGAAGTGAAGAGGGCAGAAATTTTATCAAAGAAAATCCGTTTCTTGGCGATATAGTGAGAAGTGATCTGGGATACGGCATCATAATTGCAATTATAACAGCGGTTATAGTCTGGTTTATATTGAAAAAAACTACCGGAGGATTTGAAATAAGAGCGGTCGGATTGAATAGAGATGCCGCTGAATTTTCGGGAATTTCGGTAAACAAAAACATAATTCTCACAATGTTTGTATCCGGAGGAATTGCGGCGCTCGGCGGGGCAATACTTGTCATGACCACGACCAATTCGGTTAGCGTCTTGGCGGCGCAGGAAGGCTACGGCTGGGACGGCATGAGTATTGCACTCATTGCAAATAACAGTCCTCTTGGAATTTTGCCGGCGGGACTTTTCTTTGCGGCGCTTAGAAAAGGTGGAAGTTTAATTCAATCCGCATTAGGCACACCTACGGAAATAATAAACATCATAATCGGCGTTATAGTTCTTTCCATCGCCGTGGCGAATATACTCAACCGATACGCCGACTTTTTGGCTAAAAAAAGTCAAATGACTCAAGATACTGATAAAAAAAGAGGTGAAGAAAATGGTTAAAGATATAGTACTTGCAATCTCATTGACATTCATGTATTCCGCACCGCTTATATTTACGGCATCGGGAGGAGTTATTTCTCAAAGAGCCGGAGTCGATAATATAGGACTTGAGGGCATGATGACCATAGGCGCATTTACGGGGGCGATAGTCGGGTATTTTACAGGCTCGGCGTGGCTCGGATTTTTTGCGGGCGGACTGGCCGGAGTATTTACATCGCTCTTTCATGCAATAGTATCGGTGACGCTGAAAGGTAACCAGATAATCTCAGGGATTGCAATAAACTTTATAGGGCCCGGACTTTCACTGTTTTTTGCACGCTTGTTGTTTGAGGGCGCATCACAAACTAAAAACGTACCTCAAAAAATCCCCAAATTTTATGAATTTTTAGGACTTCAAAAATCCAATTCGGGAATTTTGGGAGTCTTGGATATAGACATGACGATAATTCTTGCCGTTTTGACGGTAATTCTGTTATGGTTTTTCCTCTATAAAACAAAATCCGGTCTTCGTGTTCGAGCTTGCGGAGAACATCCCGCAGCCGCCGACACCATGGGGATAAACATCTACCTTACAAGATACCTTTGCGTGCTTACGAGCGGTTTTTTGGCAGGACTTGGCGGAGCGTGTTACACGCTTGCAATAATTTCAAATTTTACCCCTACGGTAATTTCAGGTCAGGGCTTTATCGCCTTGGCGGCGGTAATATTCGGCAACTGGAAACCTATAGGTGCGGCTATGGGCTGTCTTTTATTCGGGTTTGCACAAGCTCTTATGATTTTATGCGCCTCTACCGCCATTCCGTCACAAATCCTTGCGATGATACCCTATGTACTTACACTCCTGATTTTAATCTTCACTAAAAAATCAGATCCGCCAAAAGCAAATGGACAACCTTATTTTAAAGGACAAGCATAAAAAACTTTGACTTTTATTAAATAATAGTTTATATTATAAACAATAGTTTAAGTTAAAGAGGAGAAAATGACACCTAAAGAAAAAGAAATTTTAAACGAAATAAAAAAAAATCCGTCCATAACGCAGGGAGAGCTGGCGGATATTTTGAATATTTCAAGATCTACGGTTGCAAGTCACATCAAAAATCTTTCCGACAAAGGGTATATTTTGGGCAGATGCTATGTAGTAAGAGACATACCATATATAACCGTAATCGGGGCGGCAAATATGGATATAATCGGTTCTCCCGAAAAAAACTTTATAGAAAGAGATTCAAACATCGGCACAATCTATGAAACTTCGGGCGGAGTCGGACGAAATATATGCGAAAACTTGGCAAGGCTCAACCTTAATATATCGTTTATTTCCATTTTCGGCAAAGACGAACGCGGCAAAGTAATTTTAGATGAACTTGAAAAACTGGGAGTTGACAGTGAAGCGTCATTTAAGATTGATGGAGCGCCTACGTCCGTATACATGGCAATTTTAGATGAAAAAAAAGATATGTATATTGCCGTAAACCAGATGCAAATTGTGGATAAACTTACGCCTGAGCTTATTTCAACGAAAAAAAATTTTATAGAATCTTCGCTAATTACAGTCTTGGATACCAACCTATCCGAAGAAACTTTAAAATATATTCTAAATGAAATAAAACAACACTACTATGTCGATGCCGTTTCGGTAAACAAATGCATCAAAATAAAAAAAATGTTGGACAAAATCTATTTTTTAAAAGCCAATAAAAAAGAGGCGGAGTATTTAAGTGATGTAAAAATTACAGACTTGAACTCATGCAAAAAAGCCGCACGAACTCTTATGGACACGGGGCTTAAAACTGTATGTATAACACTCGGTGAAAACGGGGTTTTGTATGCGGACAATAAAAACTGTATATATAAAAAAGCCGAAAAAGTGGATATCGTAAGTGCATCGGGAGCGGGAGACGCTTTTATGGCGGCTTATATATATTCAAATCTTAAAGGATATGACATAGGGAGACGGCTTGATTTTGCAAGTGCGGCAAGCCGGCTTACGCTCAAAAGTCCAAAGACAATTTCTGAGAATTTAAGTGTGGAAAATATCGAGGAGGAAATAAAAAATGTTGGAAATTGAAAAAATGAAAAAATATCTGGAGTTTAGCGACGAAGTTAAAGAGGCTATGGAAAGCGGGAAACCTGTAGTCGCACTTGAGTCTACTATAATTTCACACGGTATGCCGTATCCTGAAAATTTAAAAACCGCTAAAGCATGTGAGAGAATAGTTAGAGAAAACGGTGCCGTGCCTGCCACTACGGCAATAATAGACGGCAAGATAAAAATAGGACTTACACAAAAAGAACTTGAATTTATGGCAACTTCCAAGAACGTAATCAAAGCCTCTACACGAGATTATGCCTACATCGTGGCAAATAAACTCAACGGAGCGACGACGGTTGCAACATCTATTTTAACCGCAGATCTTGCAGGCATAAAACTTCTGGTTACAGGCGGCATAGGCGGAGTTCATAGAGGAGCTGAGAAGACTATGGACATCTCAAGAGACTTACAGGAACTTGCCGCAAGAAACGTCATGGTCGTATGCGCCGGATGCAAATCCATACTCGACATAGGCTTGACGCTTGAATATCTGGAAACATTCGGTGTACCGGTACTTGGATATCAAACGGAAGAGATGCCGGCATTTTACACGAGAAAATCCGGCTTTAAACTCGACAAACGAATGGATACTCCGGAAGAAATCGCCGAAACCGCCAAAGTTAAATGGGATCTCGGAATAAACGGCGGAATACTCGTATCAAACCCCATACCTGAAAAAGATTCTTTGGACGAGGAAAAAATAAACAAAGCGATAGAAACCGCATTGAAAGATGCCGAAAAGGATGGTATAAAAGGCAAAGAAACCACACCTTATCTACTTTCCAAAGTATTGGAAGTTACGGAAGGCAAATCTCTCATATCAAATATCGCACTTGTCGAAAATAATGCAAAAATCGGCGCACAAATAGCAAATTACTTGTATAAATAAAATTTTTTCAATGAAAATTTATTAATTGAAATAAAAATTTTTTATCCTTTTAATACCAAGTTGCATAAGAAATTGCAGTATTAGTTTTAACTTAATTTTTTGTTCTAATACTTAAAATCGTTAAGAAATATAATATAATAATGATATATGAACGTTAAAATAAAAAATAAAAAAATAAAAAAATGATAAAAAGTATTATTCTAAATTGCAATAT
>CAMYCP010000009.1 GCA_947254385.1 uncultured Filifactor sp.
GGGTATGAAAATAACACCTGGAGATTTTGTATTTCAAGAAGTTAAACGGCAAAACGAATAAATGAAAATAATATCATTATTTGAGTATGTCGCTTATATATTGTAAAAATTTTTGGAGGTAATTTCATATTATGAAAAAACATATCAAAAACAACGTGTATTGGATAGGTAAAATGGACTGGGAGCTGAATCACTTTCACGGATATGATTTTGACGTGGACAAAGGGTCAAGCCAAAATGCGTATTTGATTAAGGAAGAAAAGACGGTTTTAATGGATACGGTATGGAGACCCCACTCTCTTGAATTTGTGGAAAATCTTAAAAGCGAAATTGATTTGAATGATATTGATTTTATTGTAATGAACCATGGAGAAGTGGATCATAGCGGTTCTTTGACGGCGCTTTTAAAAGAAATTCCGGATGTTCCTATTTACTGTACGGCGAATGCGATTAAGTCGATTGTCGGACAGTATCATCACCCGGAATGGAATTTTCATGCGGTAAAGACCGGAGACAGTATAGAAATCGGTAACGGCAAGAAACTTATTTTTATAGAAATGAAAATGATACACTGGCCGGACAGTATGGCTACATTTTTAACCGGAGACAATATCCTGTTTTCAATGGATGCTTTCGGGCAACATTATGCCGTTGAAGAACTGTACGCCGACAGGGCGGATCAATGTGACTTATGGAACGAGGCTATGAAATACTACGTAAACATAGTAAATCCATACTCACCCATGGTAAAGAAAAAAATTGAAGAAATACGCAAAATGGATTTGCCGATAGAAATGATAGCGCCGAGCCACGGGGCAATCTGGAGAGAAAATCCGATGCAGATTGTGGACAAGTACTATGAATGGTCAAACGCTTATCAAACCGATCAGATAACCATAGCGTACGATACAATGTGGGACGGCACCAAAACTTTGGCGCATAGCCTTGCAAATGCGGTTTCCGATTTGTCACCCGACACGGCGGTAAAACTTTTTAACATCTCTCAGACGAGCAAGAATGATATCATGACGGAAGTTTTCAAATCCAAGGCGATTATTGTAGGCTCTCCTACCGTTATGAACGGGATACTTTCTTCACTGGGGACATGGCTGAGTTTCTTAAAAGAACTCAAGTTTAAAAACAAAAAAGCCGCTGTGTTCGGTTGTTACGGTTGGAGCGGTGAAGGAAATAAAATTTTGCGTGAAAAACTCACCGATGCGGGTTTTGATGTGATAGAAAATGAAATTAAATGCAACTGGAATCCGACCGAAGATGTAAAGAAAGAATCTTATGATGTAGTAAAAGAATTAATCGGATAAAAAATATCAGCTTTTCTATTTTTAAAGATAGTGTCAAGAAATTTTTGAACCTTTAGGTTCGTGAGATGAATCGACACAGATAGTTTTTTGTGGTATAATGTGTCGCAGCGGAAAACTAAACCTAAGTTTTCTATACTCATTGTAGGGTAGGAACTACCCGAGTCAACGCTTGTGAACTTTACGTAAAACGGAAGAGTAATCTCTTATAGATTACGAAACGTAAGTCAGAGGATGAAGCAAGAAGCACCGAATCTTTAGATTCGTGTGTAGTTCACTTTGTAGCAAAATGAACGGTATCGAAGTTTCTTATTTAGCTTATACCGATAAGCGTCAAGAAATATTATTATTTATGTAAAAGAGTAAAAATAAAACCGGCTAAATATCAACATTGTTGAATTTAGCCGGTTTAAATTTAATGGCAGCCGCCACCGCAAGTTGCACAACCGGATATCGGTTTTTTACCGGGTTCGATATAAAGCCCCTTTTGTATGCCGTCATCTACGTATTTTACGGAAAAACCGTCGTATTCTTCCACGAGTTTTTTGTCGCAGATAATTTTTAAATCATCAAAGTCTACCGATATGTCGCTGTCCTTTTCGTTATCTACGGCGATATTAAATTGCGGACCGCTGCAACCGAATCCCATCATAAATATACGTATGACCTTATCTTCTATTTTTTTATTTTGCAACAATTCTTTTAAAGCAGTTTGTGCATCTGCATTCATTTGTATTTGCATATTTCCTCCTTGAAAATTTTTATAACGTTAAAATTTCTTAAATTTTTAATAACAAGTTATCTTATATTATAACCTACAAACAGTATTTTAAACAAATTTAATTTATAAGACTGTACAAAAAAGTTTTTTTATGATAGTATTACCGGTGTAAAACGTTTTGTCGATACCTTTGCAAAGATTTCGATTCTCCGACGGTTTCTTTGCGACAGGTAATATTAAAATTAGGAGGATATTATGACTAAAGAAAAAAAGAATGAAATTATTAAGGCGTATGCCGTACATGAAGGAGATACCGGATCGCCGGAAGTACAAATTGCCGTTTTGACCGGAAGAATCATTGAGCTTAACGAACACTTAAAAGTTCATCCCAAGGATACTCATTCGAGAAGAGGACTTTTCAAGATGGTAGGTACGAGAAGAAATTTACTTAAATATCTGAAAAACAAAAGTTTAACAAGATATGACTCTTTGATTCAACGCTTAGGACTTAGAAAATAAACGAAACAAAAAAAGAGTAGGGTGAACCTGCTCTTTTTTCATAACTAATGAAAGGAAGAAGAGCATGAGCAAAATATTTACCATGGATATGGGTGAGCGTACATTAAGCGTTGATATCGGTAAAGTTGCGCAAATGGCTAACGGAGCGTGTATAGTTCGAGTGTGCGATACCGTGGTGTTGGTTACGGCGACTAATTCGGATGAGCCGAGGGAAGGCGTGGATTTTTTCCCGCTGAGTGTGGATTTTGAAGAAAAATTATATTCCGTCGGAAAAATTCCCGGAGGATTTATAAAAAGAGAGGGCAGACCGTCGGAAAAGGCGATTTTAACCTCCAGGTTGATAGACAGACCTATAAGGCCTTTATTTCCCAAAGGTTTTCGTAACGATGTACAGGTAGTTGCGACGGTACTTTCGGTAGATCCCGACGTTACTCCCGATATAGTCGCTATGATAGGATCTTCCATAGCGCTTTCGATATCTTCCATACCCTTTAACGGGCCGACAGGTTCGGTAGCCGTAGGGCTTGTGGACGGGGAACTTGTTTTAAATCCCGACCTTGAACAGAGGAAAAAAAGCGACTTACATCTCACGGTATCCGGCACGAAAGATGCGATAATGATGGTTGAGGCGGGAGCTAATGAAGTTTCGGAAGAAACGATGCTTAAAGCCATAATGTTTGCGCACGAAGAAATAAAAAAAATCGTAGCTTTTATAGAAAAAATACAAACTGAGGTCGGCAAGGAAAAACAGGAATTTGAAGTATTTAAAGCCGATGATGAAATAGCTTTGCAAGTTGAAGAATATGCAAAAGATTCTATGAAGGCGGCAATTTTAACAAAAGACAAGACGGAACGCATGGAGAATATGGACAAGGTAAAGTCCGACACTCTCAAGCATTTTGCTGAAATTTATCCGGATAACGTAAAAGACGTGGAAGAAACCATATACAATATCACAAAATCCGGTGTACGAGAACTTATATTAAAAGATAAGGTGCGTCCTGATAACCGTGACATGGAAGAGATACGCCCGATTTGGAGCGAAGTCGGTTTTCTGCCCCGTACTCACGGCAGTGCAATTTTTACCAGAGGACAAACTCAGGTGATGAGTATCACGACCTTGGGGGCTTTAAGTGATACTCAGGTGCTTGACGGGCTGGATGAAAACGTTGAAAAACGATATATGCACCAATACAATTTTCCCTCTTACAGCGTAGGTGAAGCACGTCCCTCACGAGGTCCCGGCAGACGTGAAATAGGACACGGCGCTTTAGCTGAAAGAGCGTTGGTTCCTGTATTGCCGTCCAAAGATGAATTTCCGTACGCTATACGTGTAGTGTCCGAAGTATTAAGCTCCAACGGTTCCACTTCACAAGCGAGTGTCTGCGGCAGTACGCTTTCTCTCATGGATGCGGGCGTACCTATAAAAGACATGGTTGCGGGAATTGCCATGGGACTTATAAAAGAGGGAGAAGATCTTTCGATACTTTCTGATATTCAGGGCATGGAAGATTTTTTGGGCGATATGGATTTTAAAGTTGCGGGCACGGAAAAAGGTATCACGGCAATACAGATGGATATTAAAATTTCCGGCATAGATGAGGAAATTTTAACTAAAGCGTTGGCTCAGGCACGTCGCGGCAGAATTTTCATCTTGAATAAAATGCGTGAAACCATATCAAAACCGAAAGACTCCATTTCCAAATATGCACCGCTTGTGTATCAAATGAAGATAGCCGTAGATAAAATAAAAGATGTGATAGGCAGCGGCGGCAAGGTTATCAACAAAATAATAGAAGAAACCGGTGTCAAGATTGATATAGAGCAGGACGGCTCGGTGTATATTCTCGCCGATAAACGTGATAGCGGCCTTAAAGCCAAGGAAATCATCGAACAGATAATTGAAGAACCGGAAGTTGGCAAGCTCTATCACGGTAAAGTGACGAGGATTATGGATTTCGGTGCATTTGTGGAATTTTTGCCGGGCAAAGAGGGTTTGGTACACGTTTCACAACTGGATTTAAAACGTGTGGAAAAAGTTACCGACGTGGTCAAAGAAGGGGACGAAGTGGACGTGGTGCTTACCGAAAAAGATCCTCAAGGGCGCCTCAACTTGTCACGTAAAGCCGCTATAATGATGCAAAACGGTGAAACGGTAGATCTTGACAAAATTAATCACAAAGAAAAAAATAAGTTTCAGGAACGCAAAAGAGAACACGGACATCATGAAAAACATGATAGAAAAGAGCCTTACAATAAAAAATAAAATTCCCGTGTTAGGGAAATTAGGGTAAACAATCGGCATAATCGATAGAAAATATCGTTTATGCCGATTTTTATATCACGAACTTGATACTATTATCTAATAGAAATATCATTTAATTTATTACATCGAAAACTTCTGGCGTCGTTTTGAATAAAATAAGTGTGGAAAGTTGCACTAAAACGTTACAATAGTAATGATTTTTCTATCAGGTTTTATTATAAATTTTTTGTTTCTGTCGACTTATACCGATTTGCTTTAAAAATGCGGTATGAAATCTTAAACAAAATTTATATAAAGTTGTATTACAAAAATTCAGTTAAAACTTATACTGCAATTTCTTATGCAATTTGATATTACTTCTAAAAATTAATCTCTTAAAATAAATACACAGCTTAAAAAAAGTTTGCAGAATATCCTTAAAGTGCAGGGATTTGTTTTTCGTGTAAGGTGGATAAAAATTGTATTTTTTGGTATACTTAAAAAAATAGATTATGGAGGTTTAAAAATTTTTAAAGTTAAAAGGTGATAAGATGAAAGATCAAAGACTGAAGGCCGCAAAATTGCGTACTACCGCAAATCGTAAGTTGGTTTTGAGCGTTTTGGATAAGAGTAACACCCCCATGAGTGCGGAAGATATTTTTTTTGCACTCAGAAAAAAATCAAATGCCAGTTTATCCACTATTTACCGTACTTTGTCACTTTTATGCGAAAAAAATTTAATTCAAAAAAATACAAGCGTGTACGGTAAAAATCTTTATCAATCAAATCATCACGCTCACACTCACAGCCTTTTGTGTTCGGTTTGCGGTAAGACGTTGCAGATTGCCGAGTGTCCCATGGACGATATAGTAAAGGATATAGAACATAAAACCGGATTTAAGATAAATCATCACAATCTTGAATTTGTCGGGTTATGTCCCGAATGTGCCGCCAAGGAAGCTGAAAAGGAAAACAAGGAAGACAAGGAAGAGGATAAGTAGAGTTTATAGTTATAGCTACATGAGAAATTACGGTATTATGTACGTCTTAAAGATTTTTGTAAAGTGAGTTTACAGAGGCCTTTGTTTTATTTTTCCTGCGTGCAGGGTGTGTAATTATTTTTGACGGATGTGTTTTTCAATTTACATATTTTAAAGGAGTTGGTTTTATGAGACTTTCAGACCGTATCAACAAAATGCAGTCATCACCTATAAGAAGACTTGTGCCTTATGCAAACAAGGCGAGAAAGGCCGGGAAAAATGTTATTCCGCTGAATATCGGGCAACCGGACATTAAAACGCCGGACGGCTTTTTCAAAGCGCTGGACGAGTTTAAACAAAGTGTGTTGGCGTATGGCGTTTCCGAAGGAGATCACAATCTTATAAACATAATCCGTGAGTATTATAAGGGTTATGATATTGATTTTGATGAAGATGAAGTCATTATCACAAACGGCGGAAGTGAAGCCTTGTTATTTTCCATTATGGCGATATGCGATCCCGGTGACAACATTTTGGTGGCTGAACCGTTCTACACAAATTACAACAGTTTTGCCGCAATAAACAACGTGTCGGTAAGAGCAATTACGACAAGAGCCGAAGACGGTTTTCATTTTCCGAAAAGAGAAGAAATAGAAAAGCGGATTGATGAAAAGTCACGCGCCTTTTTACTCAACAACCCCGGCAATCCTACGGGTGTAGTGTATACGCCTGAAGAAGTCAGGATGATGGTGGATATAGCGGTATCTCACGATATGTTTATAATAGCGGATGAAGTTTATCGTGAATTTATTTATGGTGATGAAGAATATTTGAGTTTCGGAAATTGCGAAAACGGTAAGAACAATGTCGTGATTGTGGATTCGGTTTCCAAAAGATACAGTGCCTGCGGGGCAAGAATAGGATGCCTTGCAAGTAAGAATAAAGATTTCATGAAAGCCGTATTAAAACTTTGCCAAGCACGTTTATGTGTTCCGACTCTTGAACAGTTGGGTGCAACAGCACTTTATAAAACGCCCGTTTCCTATTTTAAGGAAGTAAACGTGGAATACAAAAAACGCCGTGACGTTACGATGGACAAACTTTCCAAAATTGACGGGATAGTGTGTCTGGAACCTAAAGGAGCGTTTTATATTGCCGCCAAACTTCCCGTGGACGATGCTGAAAAGTTTATAATATGGATGCTTGAAGAGTTCGATTGTGAGGGTGATACGCTCATGATGACACCGCTTGAAGGGTTCTATGCTACAAAAGGGCTTGGGAAAAATGAAGTTAGAATTGCATATGTACTCGAAACACCTAAACTTGAACGTGCAATGACAGTTTTGGAAAAAGCGTTACAAGCGTATCCCGGATATACTCTTAGAGGTTGAAACTTGTTAACTTAAAAAAATCCCCTCTGTATCGCATTTATTATGCTGATTTATTTGAGTATTATGAAGATGAAACTGATATGTTTAATCAAGCTTAAATTTACGATTATCCGTAAGATCTGATGAATGATTAATTAAATAATACTAAAACCCGATAGAAAAATCATTAATGTTGTAACGCTTTAGTAAGGCTCTTCACACTCGCTCAGTTCAAAATGACGCACGAAGTGTTCGATGTAATAAATTAAATGATATTTCTATTAGATAATAGTATAATATTAAAATAGTTGATAATTTCAATCAAATACAAAAAAACCGCTTAAATTATAAGGTGACCCCAAAAAGTTGGACCTAAAACCAGAGTTGGAACTAAACTAACTCTGGTTTTTTTCCTTTCCTACCCCTAGGGGTAGGAAAGTTTTATGCTCCCTTTTTATAAAATTTTTCATTATAAAAATTATATAGCAACAATCAGAGCGTCTTTTGCAGTGAAATTTTATTGAAAATTTACTGCAAAAGAGTTCGATTGTTGCTATATCAAAGTTTTGCTATATCAAATTTTTGCTAAATTATAAAACGTGATTTTGCCGCTTTTTATATTTTTGACAATATAGCAGCAGCCTCTTGTCTTGTTATAAAGCTGTTTGGATTGATGTTTTGTCCGTCTCCTTTTACTATATTATTTTTTACTACGGCTGCAATGGTATTTTTTGCCCAAACAGGTATTTTTTCATAATCACGATATTTTATTAATATATCATGTGATTCTTCGTCTGTTAAAGGTTTTATATCACATATTTTTGCTATTGTGTACATAAATTCCGCTCTTGTGATATTATTTTCCGGTCTGAACGTACCGTCTTCATATCCTATCATAAAACCTTTGAAGAATACATAATTTACAAATTTGGCATACCATTTGTCATCCGGAACGTCAGGGAAGATTTTTTTGTCTGTTGGCATTTCGTCGCCCTTATAATTGTAAATTATTGCCGCCATTTGGGCTCTCGTGATATTTTCCAGCGGTGCAAATTTTCCATTTCCCATTCCGTTCATAAGATCCTTTTGTATAACATCAGCTATAAAAGGTGCTGCCCAGCTGTTAATGTCAACATCGCTTGCTTTTTCCGACAGTATTTGAGTTATGTTTTTATTGTTGTTTGAATTTTGCTGCGGTTTTGCTGTATTTTCTCCATTGTTGTTTGAAGAATTTGAATTTCCTGTATATCTTTTACCGCCTGTATGTCCTCTGCCACTTCCGGAATTATTTGTGTTTCCACCTTGCGGCTTATTTCCCTTGTCCTTTTCTTTCCATATTGCCTTTATCACAACATTTTTATCAAAGGATGTTTTTTCGCACGCTTGGTAATGTTTACCGTCTATCTCCCAGCAATCAAACACGAATCCTTCTTTTTCAAGAAGATTTTTGCCGTCAGGCAGAGAATAGTTTTCTCCTTTTTCAAGGCTCACATCATTTAAGTTTCCTTTACCGCCGTTTGTATCAAATTTTACGGTTATTTGTTCTTTTTTGTCTTTCCACAGTGCTTTTACAACTGTATCTTCTTTGACTTCAAAACTATAACCCGGTTTTTGCAGTTTTTGCTTGCCTGAAGGCATTTCCCAGCAGTCAAATTCTTTGCCACTTGGTGGTGTAATATGATCTTCAGGATATGGTAAGAAGCCATTTTCGCCTTGATTTACAAATATTTCGTTGCCATTTGCAAACAAGTTGCCGCTGCCTCCATTTAAGTCAAATGTTACTTTGTAGGCAGGTGTGTTTACTTGGGTTAAATTTTTACCGTCATACGTGTATTCTTTAACAGTAATG
This sequence comes from uncultured Filifactor sp., assembly GCA_947254385.1. Lineage (GTDB taxonomy): Bacteria > Bacillota > Clostridia > Peptostreptococcales > Filifactoraceae > CAMYCP01. The sequence goes on from CAMYCP010000009.1 coordinate 9,001, forward strand.
TTTTTAGCATAATCCGAAGCCTTGATGTATATTTTCCATGGTCTGTCTATTGTCGGCTCTTCCGTCACTTTGTTTTCATTGTATTTATTTAACATTTTGCCGTTCAATGTTACAACTGTTTCCTGAAGTCTGCCTTTTTCCCCGGAATCTATCTTGTCCGTTATTTCTATTGTAAGTGCACTTGACGTTGTCAGGCTTGAGATTGTGTAAAGCGGATTCGGTATGTTGCTATCAGTACTGATATCTATTTCAGGTTTTTTATTGTCTATATATATTTTGTACTGACTTGGCATTTGTGTTTCTGTTTCACCGTCTAATGTTTTGAATTTCTTTTTAGGAAAACTGTTTGTCGAATAATCTTTTACTGCAAAATCCAGCACGTCGCCATCTTTTACCTGTGTTGTAAACGAAAAATCTTTTGTATTGTCTATTTTTAAATCACCATAGATCAGATATTCGTCAACTATATGATGATTTATTCTCAAGTGCCACATAAATCCGCCCTTGTCTCCTATTCTTCCTCTCAGAGTCATAGGGTTTGTCCTTGTATAAAGCTCCGACATACCGTTTGTAGCTATATAAGGATTGAACGTGTCTTCGTCCAGGTCAAATGTCACCGGATCTTTGTCAAAGTAAACGCAACGTCCTTTTTCAAAAATAAGATCTTTTTCGGACAATCCCGTTATGTTTCCTTTTGCATCTCTTTGAACATTCATAAATTTACCGTCACTGTCCACTTGAGGTTTGTAAATTTCAAAACGAAGTGCGTTAAATCCTTGTAATATATTGATATCTATATAGTACTCTCCGTTTGCCGATTTTTCGCCGAAAACCGTCTTTTCGTTGCCTCTCATATTAGCCGGATCTTCTGCATAGATCACGTCCTGTAATGCAACGGTCGACATCTTGCCCGGGTTAAATGATATTATTCTTACTGCAAATCCTTTGTTTACAGAAAGCTTGTCTTTTAACGCAAACAGGTTGTAGGTTTGTTTTGTGTCGTTGTTTGTCACGGTTTTGTTAGTAGGCTGTGCAACTATGGTAGGTCTTCCTTTTTCTCCTCCGGCTATCCCTCCTCCTTCACCGTTTCCTTTGAGTTCTTCTATGCTGTGAAGCAACGTGGTGTATACATTGTAATCGTCTTTTAAAAGCAGCGGATCCGCTTTTTCGTTCGGTTTTTTTGCATCAGGCATCGTCAGTGTAAGCATATTGCTCTTTTCTCCGTTGTTGTTTACAGCCCAGATGTATATCTCGCCGCCGTTATAATCAAACGGATCGCTTCCGTTGTCTAAATCTTTTCTGTTTCCGTAAAAATCAAACTTCATGGTATGGGTATCTTTATCATATCCGAATGTAGGCACTTGTTTTGCTCTTGATTTATTTATCTGTCTCATATTTTTTGACTGAAAATATACTTTTGTGTTTCTGTCTACATTCGTAAGCGTACCTATTACACCAAAACCATCGCTGTCGTTTAAGTGTATCAGGAATTTACCTTCTTTTTCCAATTTCTCCTGCGTGACTTTTTCAAATTCCATAGGATATAGCGTTATTGAATTACTTTTTGCGTGTTCATTAACCTCCGCCTCATTTTTAAACCTGCTCCAGTCAAACCAAGGTTCGTTGTCGCCATAAACTATAGGATCGAGTAATTTGTCGTCATATTCTATGATATCGTAGTATTTAGGGTTGCCGTCACTGTCTTTTATGGTGCATTTTTCACCTACGCTGATTATAGTGGCAGTGGTTGCAGGGATTGTCTGATTTGTTATCCAATCAAAGCGTTCAATCGATGTATATACATTTTTAAATTCTTTCGGTATCACTTTTCTGCTTTCTTTTACATTGTCTAAATCCGATTTGTTTTTATCTACGCTTACACTTGGCGCTCCGATTACATCAGGTTCACTTTTCACACCTTGATTAGGATTGACCGGATTGATAAGGGGTGCAGTTTTTTCTTCCTTGAAGTCACCGCCTACCGCACCATCATTTAATTTTTTAAATTCTTTTGCAGTCGCATCGTATACAAATAATGTGTATCCCAATTCACCGTCTTTTATTTCGTCGTCGAATACAACTCTTTGTGTAGGAGCGTAGTTGCCTGCACCGTCTACGGCAACTATTTCTAAAACCTTTTTAGGCAAAGATTGATTTGCGTCATTTATTACATATTCTCCATCGGCAACTCTCAACACTTTGAGATTTTTTAAAACATCGCCGCTGTTTTTATCTACAAATCCCGCACCCACATACCAAACATTGGCGTCTACCTGCTCAAAATCATCCGGATGTTCTTCCTGATATTTTCTAAAATATACTCCGTTTTGAGCCTTGCTGAGATCTTTTGCTTTGTGATAGGTGTCTTTTGTTTTTATTACTATATTGTCTATATTATTCAAGATTATGTTTTCGATGCTTGGAGCTGTGTTGTCCACTCTTATAGGTATTGTGCTTTTTTGCCAGTCATAATCAGGTGTAAGACGATACTCGAATGTGTAGTAATACTGTCCTTCCGCCACTTGATCAAGATCCCCTACTATGTCGCCGTGACTTAAAACCATATGAGGATTATATACCGTTCCGTCCCATTTCAAATCTCCCCATACTTTTTTAAATCCGTCTTTAAGACCTTTCGCAGTGTTTCTCTTTGAGTTTAATATGCCTTTTACAAAGTGTTGCACTGCCATGGTTCTTATATTTTCGCCGTGTTCATTGGCTATATATATCTTGGATTCCGCCGCCGATCTGAGTACGAGGGGCGATGGAGTAAGACCTGCGTTATTTACCTCAAAGTCATTTGCATCTACCTGCTTTTCATTTCCCTGTTGGTCTACTATTGTGATTTTCTTTTTATTTCCCGATATTAATTTGCTGTCACTTGTTTTTGTAGTGGTTAAATCTACAGCAGTATTCATTGCAAAATACTGAGGATCCTGTTTGAACTCAGGGTTGCCGTCCTGAGTATTTTGAATAACACCCGCCGGATGGAAATTGTCAACTCCGTGTTCTCCGCCGGCACCATAGTTGAGCGTACCCGGACGTTTAGGTTTGCCGTTGTCGTCAAACACTACTATTTTCCCGGACAAAGATCCTTCCTCCCATGCCCATTTATCTATTATAGGCTCTTTGTTCCAATTTCCGGCAAAACCCATAAGAGGCATCGAAAGTGATGGTTGATCTTGTGTATGCGATATGAATTTTATGAACGATTCCACGAATTTGTCGCCATCGGCTGCACTGCCTGTTTCTATTGTAGCGTTCAATTGGTAGGAGCTTTTAGCCGGGATTGTTATTTTTCCGTCTTCATCAAGGTTTTTAAATATTATTTTCGCTCCATTTACTTCTACCGGGTGTATTTCAGCTACTATTTGCTTTCCATCCTTATGTTCTTCGTCTATATACTCTTCATCCAGCTTTGTCGTTTGTTTTTCTCCATCTGTAGTTACAGGAGTGGCTTTGATTTCAAATACTGCGTCTTTATTTCCGGTATTGTTGATATCTATTGTAAAATCTTTTGATCCGCCTTTTATTTCTTTCAGTGATACAGCTCCATAAGAGTTGTAAAGTCCAACTGAATCTTTTACTTTAAAAGATGCGGTAACATCGGTTCTTAACGCACGTTCCACATTTATAACCCCTGCTCCCTGCTGACGCGGAGACGCAAAAAGACATTCGCTTGCCTGTTTTGCTGTGGTAGGATCTATCATAGGCGACGCCGTGTTTTGCATTACTATTTTGGTAAGACTTGTAAGATCTATTCCATTCAAAACCGGAGATTGAACCATGTTTTTCAGCTTCGGTCTTATAAGCACACTTGCACCTGCGGCTACCGGTGTAGCCATAGATGTGCCGGACATATATGCATAGTCGTCTACAAATTCACTTGAATTTCCTCTCCTGTTTAACGTAGAATAGATATTTTTGCCCGGAGCGGAAATATCAGGTTTCAGCATCAAGTCCGTTCTTGGACCCCATGATGTTGAGCCAGCCGGTATCTGAACGTCTTTCCACTCAATAAGTTCATCGGAAAACTCCATATCAAGCGGAGCTTCTTGACCTACGCTCGGTTTACGTTCATTAAAGCTTTTCATGTCTATTCTGTATTCTTTTGATGCGGCTGAAGTCGTTTGAGTTTTCGCAGGCTGCTTGATCATATCCCAAAGTTGTGCTCCGTCATAACCTGACAGCGATATTACCTGCATAGATGTTTTTTCATCTTTTTCATATCCCATAGCAGGTACATTTTCCCAGTCATCTCTGTTGTAATACGATACGGTATTTACAACTATGACCATTTTTGCACCTTTGTCCTGCACTTTTTTGAATGCGTATTTCATATCTCCCGAGAAAATTCTGTCCATTACTACAATTTTATTTCTCAAATCATGTCCTTTGATATCTTCGTCCTGACATTTTCCGAGATATATGAAACTGTATTTTCCTGCATTTTTTTTCGTATTTTTGTCAAAAAACTTTGTTTTGTCAAAAAAAGCTCCTATCTGAGAATAACGAAAATCCTGTCTTGAATCTTGAGAAGATGTCAAATGCCCGATTTTTATTTTCGGAAAATAAACCACTGTGTTTCTCGAAGATCCTACCGCTATAGCATCTTCGTGTGCGGCCGTTCTTGTAACATTTCCTGTGTCTGTCATGCCCAAAGCGTTGTTTGCATATCTGTCCCACGATGAATTTGATGCTGATGTTGCAAAATTACCTGTCGCTACAAAAACCGGGATTCCGGCTTCACGCATAGCTCTTATAGCTGACCAATATTTTTCTCCTGCCAGACCTGTCCCTGTAAATCCTGATGAAATAGAGGCTACATCGGCTTTTAACTTGATTGAGTCTTCAAATGCGTGAAACATCGTTTCATCGCCTGCAAATGTATCTGATGAATCAGAATACATTTTGTATGACAACAGCTGTGCATTTGGAGCTACACCCCTTATACCTTTGTTTTCGTTTACAAGAATCTGCTCGTCATTACCTGCCAGTATACCGGCTATATGCATACCGTGCGGATCGTAGTATGCAGAGCCGTCATCATATTTTTCTATGGTGTCTTTCCCACCGTTCAGGTAGTTAAAAGCATGCGGCACCTTATCGCTTACCCAAAAAGGATCTTTGCCGTCATTTTTTATCTTCATTGCAGATTCTGCATCTTTGTCAATTCTCATAGCTCTATGACGATAATCCATACCTGTATCTATATGTGATATGAGCATGCCTCGTCCGTCAAAGCTGGGATCTATGTCATTTACTTTTATCGTTTTAAGATAATTTTGTGCATCTTCCACACCTATGATTTTTCTTACATTGTTCATAAGAGGCTGCAATTTTCCGGCTCTTTCGACCGACTTTACTCCCTTGATTAATTTTAATTTATCAAGGTTTGAAGGCCATGTTTCTACCGAGCAGCCCTGAAAAATTATGTCATATTCATACAAAATTTTTGTATCCTGTATTTTTTTTATATCCTCAATAACTCTTTGTTTGTCTTGTGCATCGTTGTATTCCACAAAATAGACAACCTTTTCGGCTTCTATTTTTTCTCCTTTGAGGTTGTCCTTAAAATCCTCGAGAAGAGGGCTTAATTTTTGTCCATCATTGTCGGAATAAATGTTACCTCCTTTTAAATTTTTGCTTTCCTCTTCCGACAAAACAGTCTCCTTGTCGGAGGAATCGCTCATATCCTTGGAATCCTCCGAAGACTGATTGATGCTTACTTTATCTGAAGCATTGTCGATACTGTCCGCTAATGACGGATACGTTTGTGTAAATACAATTGCAAACGCTAAAAACATACTTGCAAATCGTTTTTTCATAAAATCTCCTTTGTTATATTTTTTTGTAATACAGACGTTTTTATGAAATGAACGCTCATATTAACAGAGAAATATCTGTTGTTAATAATAATAATCTATTAGTTGTGATTTGTCAAATACAAATTTAAATAAAAACCGTTCGACCTGATATTAAGATGACCCCAAAAAGTTGGACCTAAAACCAGAGTTGGAACTAAACTAACTCTGGTTT